>NZ_JANUSD010000009.1:0-253757 GCF_024793945.1 Emticicia fluvialis | reverse complement strand
AAGGTAGGTATTGAGTTTGGCCTGATGGCTATCGGGCATAATCTGAGAAAGTGGGCAGCAAAACGCCTGTCTGAACAAGAAAATCAACAAAATTCAGCATCTACCGCTCAAAATAGGACTATTTATGTACTTTTTGAATCTTACCAGGTAAAATATCGCTACGCCGCTTAGTAAAACCCGAATCATTCCTATCTGAACCAAAAAAAGAAGCTGCCCCTTTTTGGACAGCCTCTTTTTTTGTTTGTAGAGGTGCAATGCTCGCGGCTCAGGGGTATGTCCACACCATGAATTAATTGCAACGGATTATAATTGTAAATCCTTATTACTAATTAACCTTGTTCTACTATGAGCCACAAACATTGCACCTTTACGAAAATTGATTATATCCTTCTATTGCTTAATCTGTTTTCAAACTCTTCATCGGGTTTACTAATGCGGCTTTGATAGCCTGATAACTCACTGTTAATATTGCAACCAATGCAGCCAGTCCGCCAGCCAGTACAAAAACCCACCATGATAAACTAACCTTATAGGCGAAGTCCTGTAACCATTGCGACATACTGTAACCGGCAATGGGAGAGGCGATGACAATGGCAATTAATATTAATTTGAGATAATTGCTCAATAACAACCCTACAATGTTGGTAACAGAGGCACCCAATACTTTGCGGACACCTATTTCTTTGGTACGCTGATAAGTGGTAAAAGCCGCCAAACCAAACAGACCCAGACAGGCAATGAATATGGCAAGCCCGGCACAGACACTGAATATCTGACCGATTCTATGTTCAGCATCATACATGCTATTGAACCTGTCGTTTAAGAATGAATAGGCAAACGGGTTTTCTGTTTCAGCTTTCCATAGTTTTTCTATATTGCTCAGCAAGGTGGGCAAGTCATTAGTCTTGATTCGTAAAGCCAGCTGATTGTTGTCGCCACCATAGAACATCACCAATGGGGCAATGCGCTGGCGCATGTTTTCAAAATGGAAATCTTTTACTACACCTACAATGGTATAAGTATGCTTGCTTCCTTTAGTACCGTCGCCAACAGTAGAAATCAGCTTTCCAATTGGGTTTTTGAAACCATAAACCCTCACAGCCGCTTCGTTTAGCAATACTGCTGAGCTGTCTGTGGCCAATTCTTTCGAGAAATTCCTTCCAAGTGCCAACTGCATACCCAGTGTCGGTAGATAATCTTCATTGATAAAATAACTTTTGGTCCGGTGAATGCCCGTTTGCGTGCCATTCTGTATTACAATACCATCAACACTCTGGCTGGAATGACCCGCAGGCATAAATCCGGCCGATGTTACGCTTGTAACCTGTGCCATTTTTGCAAGTTTTTCTTTAAATACTTTTACCTTACCGCCCAGCACGTGCGTATCATGTAAAACCAGAATCTGGTCTTTGTTAAAGCCTAGTTTCTTGGTCTGCATAAAGCTGAGTTGCTGGCGGGCAATAATAGTAGCAATTATAAGACCGATTGATACCACAAACTGGCCGGTAACCAATGTATCGCGTAGCCAACCACTACGAAGATTGGCCTGCATTTTCCCTTTCAGTACCGCAACAGGCTTAAACGCCGAAAGTACAAAGGCCGGATAAAACCCTGCTAATACGCCAATCAGCAGGCATGCAAGTAAGGTTACGCCCAGCATAGGTATATTGAACACATCAATAACCGTAAACTGCTTACCTGTCAAGCTGTTAAAACCGGGTAGCAATAGGAGTACCATTACAATTGCCAATACCATTGAAAGCAGCGTAAGCAGCACCGATTCAGTCAGAAATTGCCCAATGAGCTGTTTCTGCACCGAACCAAGCACTTTTCTGATGCCTACTTCTTTGGAACGCCCGGCAGACCCTGCAGTTGAAAGGTTCATGAAGTTGATACAGGCAAGCAGCAATATAAAGGCAGCTATAGCAGTAAAAATGTAAACATATTTGATATTGCTGTTGGTGTCGAGCTCATCATCCAGATCTGAATGCAGGTGAATACTGGTAACAGGTTGAAAGCTAAACCCAAAGCGATTACCGTTTTTATTGAATTCCGACATAGTAATACCGAAAAACTCTTTGATTTCGGCGTTAACGTACTTATTAACCAAACGGTCTGATTGCACGGCCAGCTGCTCTTGAGTATAACCTTCTCTTAAGCGCAGATAGGTATGAGCACCGCTGGCCATCCATTTGGTACCGGCATTAACAGATTTAACCGACCCGAACATATCAAAGTGGAAATGGGTATTAGAGGGTAGGTCTTTACATATACCTGTAATACGGAATACCCCCAAATGCCCGATAGACAAGGTTTTACCGATAGGGTCAGTAAATCCGAAGTATTTCTTCGCCTTTGATTCACTCAGCACCAGCGTGTTAGGTTCAATCACTACCGTAGCCGCATTACCTTTTATGATAGGAAGCGCAAAAAAAGAAAAGAAGTTAGAATCTACAAAGGCGATGTTTTCTTCTTTAAAAACTTCGGTGCCGTGCTTTACCAGAAAAGCGCCGTCGTCGCGCAGGCGGGTAAAAGCTTCAACCCCTGAGTAGTCTCGCATCAGGGCAGGCCCGGCCGGTTCGCTGGCGTAGGCCAGCCGGATATCTTTTTTATCCACCCGCGCATCAATAATCATCCGGTAGATTCTGTCGGCATGGGCGTGGTAGCGGTCGTAGCTAAGTTCGTGTTTTACAAAAAGCACAATTAGCAGGCATGTGGCTAATCCTACGGCCAGCCCAACTATGTTAATGGCGGTAAAGGCTTTGTGTCGCCATAGATTTCTGAACGCAACGGTGAGATAATTTGAGAGCATGTCGGTAAAGCGGGGGTTAGAATCTGTTTTGTAATAGCTATAGAAAGGCAATCCTTTTTTTCGTTTGATAAAGAAAGGTGTCAGGCAGTTCAGCACTGCCCAAAGGTATTCTCGGCGGGCACGGGTAATACCTGCTGTTTCTACCCGTTTGTAAAAGTTTTCGTGTAAATCTCCCTGCACGTATTCAAGCAGGTGTGGGGCCACAAACCATTCCAGTAGTTTGTCGGCCCACAAAGGTGGCTGAGGTGTATCCCTTTGCTTTTTCATATCCGGGCTTAAAGTGAATCGGTGGATAAACCCAAAGAACTTAATTTGCTTTGAGGGATAGTCTGCCAGAGTTGCGAACGCATTTGCTGAACTTCCAAAAGGGCCTGTCCGCCCGATGCGGTTAGGGCAAAAAGTCGTTTGCGGCGGCCACCGCGTTCAGCCGTTGCCCCTCCAACAGAAGAAACCAGAAAGCCTTTTTCTTCCAACCGGTATAGGGTAGTATGCACGGCACCGATGGTGAAGTCTCGCCCGGTAAGTTCCTGCAACTGTTCCATTACAGGTACACCGTACACCGATTCACTACTTGCGGCTACAACCAGTAGCACTAGCTCTTCCAATTCACCCAGAATCGTCTTTTTCATAATCTGTTTATGCTCTTTTATTAGATACTATTTTGTAAATCAAATGATGCACAAATTAATCGATTAGCTTTATAAAAATGTGATGACTGATTATATACTATATTGTAAATCAAATACAATGCCAATTGCAAAATTGATTGTTTTAGGTATGATTTGCGTGTTTTACGAAAATACAGGTGTCCGGAAACGGACAATTGCCTATACAAAACCGGACAGTAAGACGATAGTAGTAAGGCTTTTTTAGCCGGGATTTTGACGAGGATTAAATAAAAAATCGGTACCCATTGCTGAAGTACCGATTTATGTATTTACTGAATAGGCGTTTGTTTCAGAATTTATTCACTTACCGGAATCACAATCATTTTCTTCTTATCAAACGCATCTGCGAATTGTTGACGGGTTTGTTTTTTTCTGAAAACATAGCGATACACCCAAAGGATAGAAGCCGTCGGGATAATATCTGTAAACGGAATAATCTCTTCAACAAACCCGAATGCCGCCCCGAAAGTAGTACGATGTACCGCGTAAATCAGCCCTGATATAACGGGTGCCAGCAGCAGATCGAAACCTTCGCCTAAAGCCGGTATCAGATAGGTAGACATCCCCAGTGCATCAATGGCAAGGCTGGCCAGCAGGTCAAATCTTTGTTTTTCAGCAAACTTTGCTTCCAGTTCTTTATCAGTTCTTTTCATTTCTGTCGCATTTGGTACTTTAATCATTTAAACGTAAAATGTCTTAAAAAGTGTCGTGGCTGTTAATAGTTTTTTATGAATGGTTTTGTTTGCCAGAAAATTGACTATTTTTAAGGCATTGTCGGTAAAGAACCGATGATTGACAGAAACGGGTAAATAAGCATTGAGGATTATGACCAATTTTATAGCCAATATTGTAAACGTTTTTGATGGAACGGTAGCGTTCGGAGAATTAACGGTTGAAAACCGACGGATTCAGCAAATAAAAATTCTGGGTGAAGAGAAAACCGGTGAACCCTATATTTTACCAGGGTTGGTAGATGCGCATATACATGTAGAGAGTTCTATGCTTACCCCGGCGCAGTTTGCCCGGCTGGCAGTGGTACATGGAACGGTCGGGACGGTGTCTGACCCGCACGAAATTGCCAATGTGCTGGGTATAGCCGGTGTAAAATACATGATAGAAGACGGCCGCAAAGTGCCTTTTAAATTCTGTTTTGGTGCGCCATCATGCGTACCTGCTACTACTTTTGAAACAGCAGGGGCAGAAGTAACCGTTGACGACATTACCGAGCTGTTTGGTTATAAGGAAATCGGGTATCTGGCTGAAATGATGAATTTCCCCGGGGTGCTGAACGATGACCCAGCTGTAATGAAAAAACTGGCTGTTGCCAAGGCATTTAACAAACCCATTGACGGGCATGCGCCGGGCTTACGGGGGGCGTCGGCCAAGAAGTACATTGAAGCAGGCATTGAGACCGACCATGAGTGTTTCACGAAAGCTGAGGCCTTGGATAAGTTGAAGATGGGAATGAAGATTCTGATTCGGGAAGGCAGCGCTGCCAAAAATTTTGAAGAACTTATTTCGTTGGCAGACACCTGGTATGCAGCTATGATGTTCTGCTCTGACGACAAGCACCCTGATAATCTGGTAGAAGGCCATATCAACCAGCTGATAAAAAGGGCAGTTGCCAAAGGCATTGATAAATTTAAGGTGTTGCGAATGGCCACCATTAATCCGGTGTTGCATTACCGTATGAATATAGGTTTGCTGCGTGAAGGCGACTGGGCTGATTTTATAAAGGTGGATAATCTGGATAATTTTGAAATACTGGAAACTTATATTGATGGTGAAAAAGTTGCCGAAAACGGAAAATCGCTGATTGAAAACATCAGAAGCGAGGTGGTTAATAATTTTAATTGTGCACCTCTTAAACCGGCGCAAATAGCCGTAAAGGCACCATCAGCAGGAAGTCTTCTGAGGGTAATACAAGCCATTGACGGCCAGTTGATTACCCGCGAAGAATTGGTAAACCCCTTCATACTTGACGGAAACGTGGCGACAGATACAGCAAGAGATATTCTGAAAATGGTGGTTTACAACCGGTATTCAGATACCCCTCCGGCCGTGGCATTTATCGGTAATTTTGGCCTGAAAGAAGGTGCCATAGCCTCATCAGTAGCCCATGATTCGCATAATATTGTGGCTATTGGTGTTGAAGACGAGGCCATCTGTGATGCCGTAAATCTGATTGTGAGAGAACAGGGTGGGGTGTCGGCCGTTAGCAGTAATCAAAAAGGCGTATTGGCTTTACCTGTGGCAGGCCTGATGAGCAATGAAGACGGTTATCAGGTGGCCGAAGATTACACAAGGTTAGATAAATTTACAAAAGAGGTACTCAAAAGTACGCTTACGTCTCCCTTTATGAGTCTGTCTTTTATGGCCTTGTTAGTAATACCCTCTTTGAAGCTAAGCGACTTAGGCTTGTTTGATGGTATTGACTTTAAATTTACTGAGTTGTTTCATGCGGAGTGACTTAACTGTTTTTTTACCACGGAGTGACCCTAAGTTGCACACAGAGTTGCACGAAGTATGTTTTAACTCAGTGCTACTCCGTATTTCAACTTGGTGAAACTTCGTGGTGAAATAATACATAGCAAATGAGCCTTTCAACAAACAGAAAGAAAACGTTGCCTGCTCAAACGAAATTTCTAAAACGGCAATTTGCCTAAATCAACATTGCCACCGGTTAGTATAATGCCTACGCGCTTGTTAGCAAAACGTTCTTTGTGTTTCAGCAATGCAGCAAAAGGCACTGCGGCCGAGGGTTCAATCACTATTTTTAGTTGCTCCCAAATCAGGCGCATGGCCTCCACAATTTCATCATCACTTACAATGATGATATCTTTCACATATTTTCTGATTATTTCCAGCGTTTTATCTCCCAAATTAGTCAGTAAGCCATCGGCAATGGTTTTTAAATACGGAGCTTTCTCTATTTTCCCAGACCTGAAAGAAAGCACCGCATCGGCTGCACCTTCAGGTTCTCCGGCTATTACCTCAGCATCAGGCTGCAGGTAATGCGCTGCCAGGGCAGTACCGCTGAGCAATCCACCACCACCTACGGGGGCCATCACCACATCCAGCAAACCCGCCTGTTCTATTAGTTCAACCGTAGCGGTGGCCTGCCCGGCTATTACATCATAGTTATTAAAAGGATGAACAAATGTTGCCCCTTTTTCATCAATTATCTTCTGTACTGCACTTTCGCGGGCTTCAAGCGTTGGTTCGCATTCAATTATCTCAGCTCCCAGATATTTTACTCCGTTTTTCTTGATATCCGGTGCATTGCTTGGCATTACAATATAGGCCCTGGTACCTACAGCTTTAGCTGCCAGTGCAATGGCCTGTGCATGATTGCCTGACGAGTGCGTGGTAATACCCTTTTGCTGCTCTTCCTTGCTAAGCCTAAGTACGGCATTCAAGCCTCCACGGGCTTTAAACGCGCCAATTTTCTGCAGGTTTTCGCACTTAAAGAATACATGGCAACCAGCCAGCTCATTGATAAACTCAGAGCTCAGCACTGGCGTGTGCCGTATGTATGATCTTATTTTTTCGTGCGTTTCTTTAATGTCGTCAAACGTAGGTATATGGTTCATTGGCTTTTGGCTGGTTTATCTGTAATAAAATATGTAGTCGGTAGCAGGTAAGGGTGATACATGGCCTTTCAGGAGTTGTACTACCTGCCCTCTGTGATACGCAGCGTGCAAGGCCAGATGTGTTAGGATATCGGAGGCAGAACTGGTAAACACTGCACCCAGCGAATTACGATAGGTTACCAGACGGTTAAAATCTACAGTTTCCAGCAAGGCATTCAAATCATTAAAATTGGCTGCCAGTAAATCTTCCAGTTGCTCTTTTTTGTATAACTCCCAAACTTTGGTAGCTGAGCTGACACCTTGTAAACGTTCAATCCAGATTCTCTGCGCCGAAACCATGTGCGAAAGTAACTCAATAGCCCTGGCCGGAGGTTGCTCAATCTGTAAATAAGAAGCAAGCACTTCTGCATTAGCCCAATGCTCATGCTCAAAAAGTCTTAGAAAGTAAGCCTTCATATAATTGCTAATGGTATATTGCTCAAATCGAGCCTCTTGATAGGTTACATCTGCATTATAAACCCAGCGATGCAAATATTATTTACTGCGAAGATAATACTTAAGCGCTTATTGAGGCAATAATGAAGCGTTTATTCAATTAGCCATAAAAAAACCGAAGGCCCGGCCTTCGGTTTTAGGATAGTATCTCAATTAAGCAGGTTAAAATCTTAACTGGCTTTCAGGTTTCCTTCAAATACCCTGATGGCAGGGCCGGTGAGGTACACATTCTGAAAGCCTTCGTCAAACGACACCTGAAGATTTCCGCCGTTGGTTCGTACTTTAATAGGGCTGGGCATACCATGCTTCATGTGAGCCGATAACGCACAGGCCGTTACACCTGTACCGCATGAATAGGTCTCGTCTTCTACACCCCTTTCATAAGTACGTACATATATGGTTTCGCTGTCAATTACTTCTACAAAGTTTACATTGGTGCCGCCGCGTTTCACCCAATCATCAGCATATCTTACTTTTTTGCCTTCTGCTACCACATCATAATGGTGGATGTCGCCCACGTAACGCACATAATGCGGCGAGCCGGTATTCATGAAATCATAATTTTCATGATTCTCAATACTGTGTACTTCACCCATTTTCAACGATATGTCGGTGCTGTTTGCTTTGGCTTCATGTTCGCCATCAACGGCAATAAAGGTAGTGCTGCCACTAAAAATACCCAGGTCTTCGGCAAATCTTACGGTGCAACGCCCGCCATTGCCACACATGCTGCCTTCTCTGCCATCAGCGTTGAAGTACACCATTCTGAAATCGTAGTCCGGGTCGTTTTCTAACAGAATAAGACCGTCGGCACCAATTCCGAATCGCCGGTGGCATAAGTGTTCTATATAGGGCTGCTCAACCGGAAACTGTCCGTCCCGGTTATCAATCATTACAAAATCGTTACCGGTACCCTGGTACTTATAAAAATTGCCTGTATATTTCTGGTTGCTCATAACACGTCAACAAATAAATATCTAAGTTAATTCTTTTGTTTGGTTCTTTCTTTTACTGCTTCAAAATTCAAAGATACGCTGACCGGCCATACGGAAAAATCAATTCGCTTTGGTGGTGCGCTTTAGGGTACCACGTTATTTTCGTTATGTAACCCTTATGATTCTGTATTTTTTACCGGTTTTTAGGCACAAAAAAAGCCGCTTCAAAGAAGCGACCTTTTCCCATACAAAATTATGAAAAAGCTATTACTTTTATCTTTAGACATCTCAAACTGCCGAAAGTTTAACCGGCAGCCGGATATACATTATTTCTTTAATTCTTTAATACGGGCAGCTTTACCTTGTTTTCCACGTAGGAAGAACAATCTTGCGCGGCGTACTTTACCGAAGCGCACTACCTCAATTTTATCAATGCTTGGTGAAAGGATAGGGAAAATTCTTTCTACACCTACACCGTTTGAAATTTTACGTACTGTAAAAGTTTCACCATTTGTACCAGCGTTACGACGCTGAATAACCATACCTGTGTAAACCTGTATACGTTCTTTGTTACCCTCTTTAATTTTCACGTGAACGTTTACTGTGTCACCGGCTTTAAACTCGGGTTGGTTGTCTCTTTTGGTAGCAAATTCTGCTTCAACCAATTTAATCAAATCCATTGTTTTATTATTTACCTGATTATTAATTTACTCGCTTAGTGAAGCGGCTGAATCGTACAAACCCAGCATTCTCCTAACCGGAGTGCAAAATTAACAAATCTTACTGTAAAATCCAAAAAACGAACAGATTTTTCATTTGTTGCCTTTGTTGATGCTAATATAGTGAAATTTTTTTCTCAGGTAAATAGTCAACAAAAAAAAATATAATTTTTTTTCAATTTCGTATAAATATATTCGTTACCTGCTATTCTTTCTCTTTTACTTTGCCCCAACCCATGGTGGCTACCATCCAGTCTGGCAATGGTTTTTGTGTTTTTCTGGTTTTCAGATTCAGATACCAGCCTATTTTTTTCAGAATAGGCACCCGGTGTGTTTCTACAAACTCAATAAGTGTGCCATCAGGGTCCTCCAGATAGGTAAATCGGCCACCGGCCTCGCCCATATCAAAGGTATCGCTGCTGTCAACCGTAAACGGGAAACCATTTCCGGCGCAAAATTCTTTCAGTCCGTCCATATCCAGTGTATCAAAACACAGGTGAATAAAACCCAGGTCTCCCCAGCTACGGCCTGCAAAAATGGTTCTTGGTTTTCCATTTGTATCCAGTGCCTGCACCAGTTCTATTTCAACATTGCCCAGCAACCGGCTGAATGCCCCGCGGTTTTGCATACTTTTACGCAAAAGTACCCGTCTGAAACGTGCATTGCCTTTGCCCAGGGTTTCAAAGTCATTGAAACTACCGGTTTTGTCATAAATCACTTCGCTGATACCCAGCGTATCTTTATAGAGTTTCAGCGCTTTGTCAATGTCGCTCACACCAATAATCACGCCCAAAACGCCACCCGTATTACTCTCTTTAGGCTTAAACCACGAGCCATCAGGCACTATCTGCAATTGGTTTCCGTAGGGGTCCTGCAACCAGCTGTGTTCTTTGCCTTCGGGCGAAAGTTCTACTTTTAAACTATGCCTGCCGGCAAATTGTTTTACATTCTGGCATTTAATTTTCAGGGCAAAGATACCGTAGTCGCCTAATTCCGGGGTAAATTCGGCTGCCAAAGGTGCCGGACGATTCGACTGCCAGATTTCCGCTCCGCCACCACCGGCCATGTTAAGAGCCAGAATGGCACGGCGTTGCCTTACTACCCCGTTGGTATGCGGTGTCATTAATTTAGCCTCTGCTACATCATCAAAAAGCGGCACATTCAGCCCCAGTGTTCTGTTATACCAGCGAAAAGCCTCGCCTGCATCTTTAACGCCAATCCCGACCTGCTGAATGCCACTGATAAATTCTGACATAATACTATATGTATGGTTTAAAAAAGTGTTTCTTGTTTTTGCACCACGAATAACCCCTTTTTTAGGCAAAAATCAAAATCGGGGCGATTTTTATTGGGCAAAAGGGAAAAATGAAAATAGCCTTCCGGTATGAAGGCTATTGTTCTGGTTGGTGGATTACTGGTTGGATTTAGAAATTTTGTGGGCGTATTAATCTTTCTCAACATGGCTGCTGCCCGATGTATTAGAACTAACAACCGGGTTGCCGCGGTAACGAACCTTGCTGGCTCCGCTGGCACTTACGCGCAGATTGTTGCTTACCGTAACTTTTGCCGAGCTTGCCCCTGATACATCCAGGTTAGCTTTCTCAATGTCGGCATCAAAAGCATACAGTTTAGATGCCCCCGATATCTCGGCCTCCAGATTTTTGCCGTTGCCCTCAATAATCAGGTCTGACGCGCCCGACAAGTCTATGTCATAGCCTTTAGCCTGGGTTACAAAAGTAGCCTTTGACGCACCCGACAAATCAATGTACAGTTGGTCCAGGTTATTAAAACCCTTTACATAAGCATTTACTGCACCAGAGAAATCGGTCTCTTTCAGGTCTGGCATTTCAATTTCTACCTCCATGCGGTAGCGTTTTGCCCGCCATTTAGAAAAATACATTTTCAGCTGCCCGCCACTTACGCGCACAACCAGGTCGTCTATGTCGCGGCGGTCGCCTTTTACAAAAATTCTGTAATTGGCGCTTTGCTTTACCTCAACCTGAAAGCCATCACCCATTTCAAGCTTATCAAAACCACTCAGGTTAAAGTACTTGTCTTCCGGATGCCGCGGTTCCAGACCAGACTCAATAATTTCACACGAACTCAGTCCAAATGCCATCAATAGAGTGGCTAACAAGTAATAAACGGTTAGTTTTTTCATAATTATTATTTTTTTGTTTTTGAATCCATGACAAACCAGCCTTCCGTTACCCCCATTGCTTATGCTGAAATTCTTTGTTTTTTTTACGGCAGCACGTCATAAAAAAATTTTACTTTAGTAAGTAGGGGTAAAACGCTGGTGGGTTGTCATATACACAGACCGTTCATCAAATTGATTTTTTAATCTTTCAACAGAAACCGCTATGTTTGCATAAAATTTAAACTTTATTCGGTGCAGTTAACAGAGCAGGAAATAGTTGGCGCAATAAGGCAGGGAAATGAACGTATTTTCGAAGTAGTTTTTCGGAAATACTATCAGAGCCTTTGCAATTATGCCAACTCAATACTGAAAGAGATGGAAGAGGCCGAAGAAATTGTACAGAATTTATTTTCAGGCTTGTGGGAAAAAAGAAGCGGCCTGGAAATTAACATTTCGCTGAAATCTTATTTATACAGGGCGGTGCATAACCACTGCCTGAACCGGATAAAACACCTGAAGATTCGCGAAGAGTATCAGGAGTACGCCACCAGTTATTATGAGAGTTCGTATGAGTCGGTTGGGCAGACAGTGATGAAAAACGAACTTGAACAACGCATACACGAAGCCATTGAAAAATTGCCCGAACAATGCCGGGTGATTTTTAAGCTGAGCCGGTTTGAAGAACTGAAGTACCATGAAATAGCCGACCAACTGGGGCTTTCGCCCAAAACGGTTGAGAACCAGGTAGGCAAGGCGCTGAAAATTTTAAGAACCGAACTGGCCGAGTACCTGCCACTCTTGATTTTACTGGTAGACGGCATAGTAAAGCTGAACATAGAATATTGGTACCTATAAGAAGAATACGCTAAACTTGAATACGAATCGTTCAGATAACCACGAAGACCTTTTAGGCAAGTATCTGGCTCAGGAAACTGATGCCCATGAAGATGCTTTGATTGAAAAGTGGCTGGAGGAGAATGATGCACATCAGAAAGAGCTAAAAGACTACACTTTTATATGGGATAAGGCTGACCTGCTGAAAGAGCAGAATACCCAACCCGTTGATACCGATGCCGCCTGGCTGAAAGTAAAAGCAAGGATGGATACCACACCCAAGGCAAAAGTAATTGACTTTAAACCTGTACCTAAACCCAAAAGATTTTTTAGCCTGGGTATTGCTGCCAGTATTCTGGTAGTGCTAACAGCTGGGTTACTGGCCTATTTTTTTAGCAACCCCCAACCGGAAATGCTGGCTCTTACTACCACAGGCAACACGCTGCAACAAACTTTGCCCGATGGCTCGGTGGTTTTTCTGAACAATAACACCTCTATTGTTTATCCTGAAAATTTTGAGGGCGACACCCGCGAGATAACCCTGAAAGGCGAAGCTTTTTTTGACATAAAAAGAAACGAAAGCAAGCCATTTGTGATTCATGCCAATGGGTCCGACATCCGCGTGCTGGGTACGTCGTTCAATGTGAAAGCCTATAATAAAAATGTAGAGGTGAGTGTTGAAACCGGAAAAGTAGAGTTTAAAAACAAGAAGAAGGCCACACTGCTGGTGGCAGGTGAAAAAGCCACTTTTGAAAACGATACTATTAAAAAACTCAGTGCCGATAAAAACGCTTTTGCTTATAAAACAAAAGTATTTGAATTTGAAAACCAAAGCCTTGAAGAAATAGCGAAAGCGCTGGCCGATGGCTACCATACAAATATTGTATTGACTAACAACCGCATTAAAACCTGCAGGCTCACTACCCGTTTCAACAACGAGTCGCTACCCAATGCGCTCAATATCATAGCCGAAACCCTTAACCTTACTGTATCTGCAAAAGAGGGTGCTTATGTTTTAGACGGACAAGGCTGTGCTGAATAAGCCAGCGCGTTATGAGCCGAAAATAAATATTTTTCTGATAGGGGGGGAATCGTTTTCGGATGTCATAGCTACAAAAAGAGATTAAGTATGAAAAAGCTATTAACATTTATTTTTTTATTGCATCTGTCCCAATCATTTGCACAAGATACACCTCCGCTTGAACGTGTAATCACGGTTAAATTCACAAACGAAAAACTCGATAAAGCCCTTAAGATAATTTCTGATGCAGGTAGTTTCAGCTTTTCGTATAATCCTGACGACTTTGATATTAACAGGCGCGTTTCGGTGGCAGTTCAGAACCAGCCCGTGCGTGAGGCCCTGAATGCTGTTTTCGGCAATACGGCCACTTTTAAAAACAAGGGCAATTACATTATTCTGAAAAGAAACATTGAAGAGCCGAAAAAAGATTTTTTCGTAATGGGCTACGTTTCAGACGGGGAGACGGGCTTGAAAATTGAAAAAGCCAGTGTGTACGAACCTGTCACGCTTGCTTCGGCCGTCACAAACCAGTATGGTTATTATCGCCTTAAAATACCTGCCACGCTTCAAAACGTAAACCTGCAGGTAAGAAAACAGAATTATCGTCATGAAGAAGTGGCGGTAAAAACCAAAACTGACGCCACCGTTAATGTTTCATTGCTGCCCAGCAAACCTATTCAGGTAGCTGCCAGAAAAACGCTGCCGGTAATTTACAGAGATACCTTACCTGCAAAAAAACTCGATAGCCTGCCTAAAGTAGCGGTTTTGCCACAGGTTATTGAAGAGCCAACTACTACAGGCACATCAAAAAAGCCGATTGATTATGATGAGTACTGGGCCGAAACCAAAGACGCTTTAAAAGATGCGCATAAAAAACTGACAGACTGGTTGATAACCACCCGCCAGAATATCCACCTCAATAATATTGAAGATACCCTCTACCGCCAGTCTCAGGTATCTATCCTGCCGTTTATTGGTACCAACCATTATATGAGCGGTAACGTCATCAACGATTACTCGTTCAACATCATAGCCGGATACTCGCTTGGTGTAAGAAAACTTGAGATCGGAGGGGTGCTCAACATGGTAAGGGGCAGGGTAGATGGTATTCAGGCAGCCGGATTCGCCAATCTGGTAGCAGGCAGATTAAATGGTGTGCAGGCTGCTGGTACTGTCAATGTTGTGGGGCAGTCGGCTTATGGCGTGCAGGGTGCAGGTTTTGCCAATGTGGTTTTACGTAATTTCAGTGGGGTGCAAGGCTCGGGTTTTGTGAATGTTGTCGGTAATAATACCCGGAACTCGGTTCAGGCAGCAGGTTTTGCCAATGCTATCTTTAAAAGCGGAAGCGGCGTGCAGGCCGCCGGGTTTGTAAACCTTGTGGGTGGCAGTTTTAAAGGTGTTCAGGCATCCGGATTCCTCAATCAGGTATCTGATGTTTTCAGTGGTGTGCAGGCAGGCATACTGAATATGGCTTACAGGGTAGACAACGGCTTGCAGGTTGGGGTGATGAACGTGGCTGAGGAGTCTAATTCAATACCGGTGGGTCTGATTAGTTTTGTAAAACGCGGAGGCTACAAAAGACTGGAGCTAAGCACCGACGAGGTAAGCCCGGGAAACATTACTTTCAAAACGGGTGTGCGCAGGTTTTATAATATTTTTACTGTGGGTTATGGTTTCGACCAACCCGGCAAACCTGTGCTTAGCTTAGGCTATGGCCTTGGCACTGCCTGGAAACTGAACAAAACGCTGTGGTTGAATTTTGATGTGATAAGCTCGCACCTGCAAAATGATGTGGAAGAATGGGAAACCAACAATTTGCTCCGTGGCAGCCTGGGGCTTGAAGTGCACCTTAGCCCGCGCATAGCACTGTTTGCCGCGCCAACCATCAATTTCCATGCAACGCAGCAGCCGGAGGTGAATCTGGGTAATATGAGCCGATTTAAATTCTATGAAAAACAGGGAAGATACTTTGGCGAGCGGGTAAATCTTGCCTCCTGGATGGGTTATCAGGCGGGTATCAGAATATGTAATATCTAATATGGTTTGCCAGAAAGAATCTCCTCCCTGTTTCAAGGGGGAGATTCTTTTGCGTAAACATCCCAGATTAAAATCTGTATCCCAAATTAAGGCCGAAGCCTCTCAGGTTCAGGTATTTCAGCCTACGGGCGTTATCAATTCTTACGCCTTGTTTATCTACCTGCAATGCCAGATAGGCCTCATTGATCTGGAAAGTATCCAGAATATTCTGGCGCAAATCGCTGATAAATTTATCATCATATTTAGATAAATCCTGATTTGACTCGCCATGCACGGTTACATTTCCAAAGTATCCGCCTATTATATACCAGTCGAGCGTAAATCTTTCTCCCAACCTGAACTGCCTGCCCAGCATTAAACCACCCGACAGCGTTTTAAACTCTGTTTTTACCGGTAGTTCAACTCTTAAAGGCTGGCCTTTATAAACCATATCTACATCAACCGGCAGTGTGCCAAAGAAGCGTTCGTACCGGCCAAACAGTGAAACATAAAAACCAATTGGTGCGTTCGACTTATTAGCCGGATAAAACCTTAATTCGGGGGTTAACTTAAACAAACCCATAGAGGCTTCACCTTTTCTTACGTTTTTTAAACTCACATAATCAATCCCTTCATCTGCGGCATCTACGTATTTTCTGATGGCTGTGGCAAAAGGAATGCGTTCTTCCGGCCTGTGCGAAACCCCCAATGCAAAGCTGAATTTTTTATTGAATGCTTTTTCAAACTGAATATTGTAAGTCTTAAAGGCAAGCGCCGAAGCGTTTACTTTAATAACGCTGGTGCGGTCTTCCTGCGAAAAACACACAAAAGAAATGAAAAGGCATATAATAAAACTGAAGGATTGTTTCACAGAGGTAAGTTTAAGCTGGGGTAGTACAACAGGTTTTAATTCAGATTGTCATCTTGTGTGGCCTGATACATTGAGTTTATGGCGGCCATTTCTTTTACCAGAAATGTCTGCAGTTGTTCGTTAAAATCTTTCTTATCTTCGTCTGTCAGGCTGTCATACAGGTCTTTCAATTCCTGATTAATGCTTGCTTTTTCTTCTTCTGTGGCCGCGTTCATAGCCCTGACATGATAAGATTTAAGATTAAAATTCTTCATTCAATTCTAAAAGGTATTGTATTTTAATAATCGATTTTTAAAATTCAGCTTCAAAGATAAGCTATTTTTGTCCATCATTCACCAAAAAATGCACAATACGGCATGCCGTACCTGTACTTTTTGGATTCTTTGACTCGCTCATTTTCAGGTAAAGCGTATGTTTTTTGTTAATTAAGCCCGCTGCAAGCAGTTTATACCAGGGCAGGTGCAGTCCGCTGCTCCATTGGGTGTACAGGTCCATTTTTTGCCAGGGGCCATTGTTAATTTTATAACTGATTTCTCCGGTATCAGGCCCTGACACAACGCTAAGCCCCAAAGCATTCCCTGTAAACTCAAAAGTTAGTAATGCCTCCGGACTGGTTGCTTCTAACACAGGTACATTCACAAATCCTTCTCTGGTTCCTGCGCCGTCAGCCGGTTTCCAGTTTTCTATCAGTTGCCAGCCATTTTGTATGTGGGCTTCTTTTACCGAAACATACCTGCCTTTATCAAGGCTGATGCCTTCTAAGGCTTGGGGCAAATGCGTAGTTTTTTTTGAGCCCGGCTTTGCGGTCTGGTAGCTTTTGTAGGTGGAATCAAGCAAATACCGGATGGTCTGGTAATAAAGCTCCTGCCCGAATGGCGAAGGGTGCAGGTCTTTAAAGTCATCCTCCCAGCTAAATTCTTTGGCCTGAAGCCTGTCTGCCACTTCTTTGGCCAGGTTAATAGACGGCAGCTTGTAATGTGCTGCCACCAATTCCTGATTTTGTACTTCAAGCGGCACTTTGCCTTGGGCATAATCGGCTGTTTTGTCGGGGTCTGCAAATGCCATCATCACAATATCAACGGCCGGATTCGCTTTTTTTGCATGGCGCACTATTCCTTCCAGCGCCCAAATCTGCATCAGGCTGTCGGTTTCGTTGGTATGGTCGTTTACGGCTGCTTCTACAAAAAGCAGGTCGGGAATGCCTTTATTTAACACATCCTGTTCGAATCTGAAAGCATGAGGCAAACTCCCCAGCGACGGTATCCCGGCATTGATAAACGTAAAGTCTTTCTGCGGAAATTGCTCTTTCAGGTAACTGCTGGTTTTGTCTCGCCAGCCTTTATTGTAAGTAATAGAGCCACCCAGGTAAGCCACCGTTATATTTTGTTTTTGCGCAACAGCCCGGTAAAAATTGTTTAAACCGCCACGGGCCTGCACATAGGCAGACTTCGGCAACTGCCCCGCACCGGGTTTCTGCATACAGGCAGATGAACCAATGAACCAGATAACAATAGCAAAATAGAAGGGCAAACGCATAATAATAAACTGATAATGTTTTAATGAACACGGGTTGATATCTTGGCTTCGTCGAAATCAAGTTGTAATTCCTGTTTCCTGATTTCTTCGTCGCTATAAGCAAACTCTTTTCTGAGGCTGTACAGTTCTCTGCGCTGGGTGCTGTATAAATCTTTCAGAACCTGGTTATACTGCTCAATTTCTTTAACCTGGCAGGCCTGGCATTCCAGCGAGTTAAGCCGCTGATTAGTTACGGAAATATCGTTTTCTATTTCGTTTCTTAAAAAACTCAACAATTCGTTGTTTTCCAGTTCGCTGGCATATTTTTCGTTCAGTTGTTTCAGCGCAGCGTTCATAATTCGCAGTTTAATTCCTGCTTCCTGTTCTACTTCAGGCGCGGCATGGTCAACCTCTTTTACATCCAGCCATTTGACAATTAATGGCAGGGTTAAACCCTGAAAAACCAGTGTAACCAGAATAACGGTAAAAGTAATGAACAGAATCAGATTTCGGTGTGGAAATGCCTCGCCGTTATTCAGATACAAAGGTACCGACAGCGCCGATGCAAGAGATATTACCCCCCGCATACCTGCCCAGCCAATAACAAACGGATTTTTGAGACCCGGATTGGGTTCATTTTCTCGGATACTCCTGAACAACCAGCGGGGTATAAACGCTGCCGGGTAAATCCAGATAAGGCGTATAAGTATGGTAATTGCACTAATAATGAGACCGTATTTTACGGCTTCGGCAATTGAGTAACCGTCAAGTCCTTTAATGATGGTTGGCAGTTCAAGGCCTATCAGTATAAATACCAGCCCGTTCAGTACAAAAATAAGCGTAGACCAAACCCCGGTTGTCTGCAAGCGTGTTGAGCCATGAGTTAGTATCTCATGCGAGCGATACGACAAAAACAAACCGCCGCTCACCACCGCCATCACACCCGAAAAATGAAACTGCTCGGCTACTATATACATAAAGTAGGGGGTAAGCAATGTAAGGGCGGCATCTATGCTGGGGGTGGTAGGTAAAAAACGGTGTATAACGTATGCCACATGGGCTATGGCCAGACCAACCACAATGCCCATGCCAGCCACTACAAAAAAGCTGCCAACGGCTTGCTGTAAAGAAAACTGCCCGGTAAGAAGCGCTGCCAGCGCAAAGCGGAATACTATTAAGCTCGATGCATCATTAATCAGGCTTTCTCCTTCCAGAATGGTAATCACTCTTTTGGGCATTTTGATACCCTTCAATACCGACGATGCCGCAACGGCATCAGGCGGAGATATAATGCCCCCCAGCAAAAAGCCCATAGCGAGTGTAAAACCGGGAATCATGGCCTGTGAAGCATACGCCACTAGGGTAGAGGTAAACAAAACCAGCCCGAATGCCAGCAGACCAATGGGGCGTTTCCATTTCCAGAAGTCGTTCCAGGATGTGTACCAGGCCGCTTCATAAAGCAACGGCGGTAGAAAAATTAGAAAGATGAGTTCAGGGTTTACTTCTATCTGTGGGATATTCGGAACAAAGCTGATGAACAAACCCGCCAGCACCAGAAAAATTGGCGCTGATATTCTGAACTTCTGCCCTAACATGACCAGCATGAAAACGACAAACAATAGCGATAAAACTAAAAGTAGATTGTAGTGCATTTTTGTAAAGGTATTAATTAGGCAACACAGATAGGCAGAGAAAGGTTTATCTACAATTGTATATAATCTGATTTTTGCAGGATGTTCATCTTCCTGAAAGAAACAAATATAATAAAATGCAGTCAAAAAAATACTGGTTAATCGGGATGCGTTTCAGACCATAAAAAGGTCGCTGGCTATTCTGTCGGCAAAGAGTTTGCCTGCTTTGGTAAGTGTAAGGGTTTCATTATCAATTGTTAGCATCTGTTGGGTCAGATACTTGTCTAAAGTATGCCGGTTGGCTTGCAGCCAGTTATTGCCCGCCAGTTTATTGATTTCTGCTATTGTGCAGCCCCATTTGGTACGCAGGCCGGTAAGCAGGTAGTCGTTCAGTTGGTCTGCTTTGTTAAGCAATTCATATTCGGCAGGTACGGTGCCTGTCTGAATGGCCCGCAGGTAAGCAGCATTATTGGCTACGTTATATTGCCTTGAAACACCATTGTACGAATGTGCCGACGGCCCTACACCCAGATACTCATGCCGTTGCCAGTACGATGAATTATGGCGCGAGTACCGGCCGTTGCGGCAAAAATTTGATATTTCATATTGCTCATATCCGGCTGTTTCAAGGGTATCAACCAGAATCCTGAATTGCTCTGAGGCAAAGTCTTCATTAATGGGCGGAATCTTATTGAGCTTCAGCCATTTTCCAAAAACAGTTTTTTCTTCAATAGTAAGGCAGTAAGATGATATATGCGGTACTTTGAGGGCTAGGGCCTTCTCTAAATCATTCAACCAAATCGCATGGCTCTCGCTGGGTATGGCATAAATCAGGTCGATGGTTAGGTTTTCAAAACCCATGTCCTGTGCCAGTTTAACAGAGTTTTCGGCTTCTAAGGCATTGTGTACGCGGTTGAGTTTCAGCAGATGGTCGGGGTAAAAAGACTGTATGCCAATACTGAGGCGGTTAAAACCTAAAGACTGTAAGTTTTTAAGCAGGGGCTGACTGATATCGTCCGGATTAGCCTCCAGCGTAATTTCGGCATCATCAGCAATTGTATAATACTTTTTAATTGTATCAAAAATATTTCCCAATTCCTGCGGACTTAATAATGAGGGCGTGCCACCTCCAAAATAGATGGTTTCAAGGTGTTTTTGGCTCAGATACCCTGCCTGTAGTTCAATTTCTTTACAAATGGCAGCAGCCATGTCAGCTTTTGTATTCAGATTAGTACTGAAATGGAAGTCGCAGTAATGGCAGGCCTTACGGCAAAACGGTATGTGAATATATAAGTGCAATGCTTAAATGAAAATCGGGCGGTCTCATCAACCGCCCGAGTAATTATTTTGTCCCTACAAAAAAGAAATCTATACATTTTTCGGGTTCGTCAGACAGGTAGTGGTCATCCCATCTGATTTCGGCGGCAAGCCCACCCGTTTCGCTCATCAGTTTATTTCTGTTGAACCGATTCAGCACCTCATAAGGTATCCTGAGCACCCAAGCCGGCAGGCGATGCTGCAAGTCAAAAATATCAAACCGCATAATTTTGTTTACCGAGCGTTTGTTCTCTTCGTAGTAGTCCCATACTTTCTGGTTGCCACCCACACCAAAGGTTTCAACCTTAGAGAAATACTTCTGCATCAGGCCTCTCAACTCGGCTGTATCATACTCTCTGATGTGCCACGGGTTCCGGCTCAGGCTGTAAGGGCGGTTTACGGTGGTCAATAAAATTTTACCACCGGGTTTAAGCACCCGGGCGGCTTCGGCTAAAAACTGGTGGTCGTCTTGTATATGTTCAATTACCTGAAAGGTAACAACAAAATCGAAAGTATTATCTTTAAAAGCGCTCAGGTGGGGTAAATCTGCCGTTCTGAACGTATGGCGCGGGTGTACGGCCTGCAACTGCTCAATCAAAGGTTCGTTCTTATCAAGCCCTGTGTAGTGGTCGCATTTTTCAATCAGGGTTTCTACACCACGGCCCCAGCCGCAGCCGAGTTCCAGCACATGGCCATGAATAATTTTGGCTGCTTCAGTATAAGGAAAATATAATCTTTGATGAACAGGGTTATCTGAAGGTATCTCTGCACTGGTAATTTCTGTTGTTGCGTATTTGCTCATAGACGCGCTAGGTATCTTTTATCCGGCTTTCAATCAGGTTTAGGCCGGTTGCTGAATCTGGTTTATGGTGTGCTGTTGGCATCACCGCTACAAAGTTACATCAAAATTATGCCTTTCTGAAATCATAGGCCGGCTTTATCAAATTTTAGGGTATTAATAAACGTTAAATAGAGGTCTAAACCTTTCATTCAGAATGAAAATACCCTTGCTGTTGATCATAACCGTCTGCTTAGTACATCATGCGCGGGCGCAGCTGGCCTGCAAAACTAATTATGGGCTGTCGCCATTACTTATCAATAAAAAGATGCTGAAACCACAAGGAAGGTTCGGTTTGCCTGAACGCCTGCCCGATACGCTGTTTTTGAAAAAAAGGCTTTTGTTCTCCAGGTATATTCCAGATAAAAGCGCCTTCTGTTCGCTCAGATTGGCTGATGGCGCAATGGCTGCTTTAAACCCAAATTCAACTAGTTTTAACCTTGAGCAAAGCCGCAACCGCGCCAAGCAACTATTTTATAAAATGAAAATGTGGCGGTATTTTAAATAACAAAAGAGTATCAGGCTAAGCCCGACACTCTTCTGCAATTTTCATTTTCTATTCGTATTCTCCTTCAATCTGCTCAGGCAGGTTGTTGGTTCATCACTTCTGTTTGTTTACGGATTGACTCCATGTGAATCAGCTTGAACAATTCTTCAACCATTTCAGGGTAAAGATTTAGTTTCTTAGCTTGTTCGGCACGGCTGGTGTGAACCTGTTTCCAACGATCCAGCTGAAGCACAGCTACGTTGTTATCTCTTTTGTATTCACCCAGTTTTTCAACCACTGCCATACGGGCTGCCAGTACTTCAAGCAATTCGCGGTCAATGTTATCAATTTTCTGGCGCAATCTGTCCAGTTCGCTTTGGAAATCTTCGCCATAAGAAGCCTTACGAACTTCCAGTTCACGAAGCATTTCACCCAGCGCTTCCGGTGTTAATTGTTGAGAGGCATCAGACCATGCGTCGTCCGGGCTACGGTGCGATTCTATAATCAAGCCATCGTAGTTCAGGTCAAGTGCACGTTGTGCCAGTTCATATAAGTAAGCTCTTTTACCTGCCATGTGGCTAGGGTCGCCGATGATAGGCAACTGAGGGAAAAGCGTTTTTAGTTCAACCGCCAGCTGCCACATAGGCGAGTTACGGTATTTGGTTTCCTGTGCATTAGAAAAACCACGGTGGATAGCCGCCATTTTCTTGATACCCGCACCAGCTATACGCTCAAATGCGCCTACCCAAAGGGCAAGGTCTGGGTTCACAGGGTTTTTAATAAGTACTGGTACATCAACACCTTTCAGCGCATCGGCAAGGTCTTGCACGTTAAACGGGTTAACGGTTGTTCTGGCGCCGATCCAGAGAATATCAATACCATATTTTAAAGCCAATTCGATGTGCTGAGGCGTAGCTACTTCCACTGCAATTGGTAGGCCTGTTTCTTTTTTTACCGCAGCCAACCACGGCAATGCTGCTTCTCCCATACCCTCAAAACTGCCCGGACGCGTACGCGGTTTCCAAACACCCGCACGAATCACGTGCGCATAACCTTCTTTTGCAATACGGGTTACGGTTTCGGTTACTTGCTCTTCTGTCTCGGCACTGCACGGACCGGCAATAATTAAGGGTTTTCCTTTTGTATCTACCCAACTGTTCAGCGGTAGTACATCTAAATTTGCTTTCATTTCTTTTCTAAAATTTGTTTTGTCAATTTTTTCAATGCTTCTAAGGTCTGTCAAATCTTTCTACTTAGCCACTGAAGCGGAGCATTGACTACCGGACATATTACCGAATTATTGATATTGTTTCGTTGAATGTCTTTTCTTTGGCGTATATTTGCAAACTATTTACGGGGGTAAGTCTCGGTAAAATGACTTAGTCTCTTTAAATAGTACAATTCTTCATCAAAAACTGAAAAGATTAAAAAGAAACCAATACTTGAAATAATGAAAACGGCTATTCAAAACCGCTCGTTAAATTTCGATGATACTTCTATTGCCTTTGCTCATCAATCAGACAGTAAGCTTCGTAAAACTTATTTGATTTTTGCGTTGATGAATCAAAACTGGGTTGTAAAGATAGGAACTTTTTTTATAAAACTCGCAATAAAATTAGGATTACCTGTAAAATTACTCATTAGAAATACCATTTTTTCTCAGTTTTGTGGGGGCGAAAGTATAGCAGACTGCCAGAAAACCATCAATAGCCTGGCAAAAAGCAAAGTAGGTACAATTCTGGACTACTCGGTAGAGGGCGAAGACAACGAAAATGCCTTTGATGCAACTACCTCAGAGATTCTGAAAACTATAGAAAAAGCCGCCGAGCAACCGCAGCAGATACCATTCTCGGTTTTTAAGGTATCCGGTATCGGTTCGGTTGACCTTCTTGAAAAAGTACAAGAACACCCCGAAGATTTAACAACAGAAGAAAAGAATGCTTACGAGCGGGTTCAGAACAGAGTAGATAAATTGTGTGGTTACGCTGCCAGCCTTAATGTCAGGATTTTTATAGATGCAGAAGAGTCGTGGATTCAGGACGTGATAGACGAAATGAGCTACCACATGATGCAGAAGTACAATACCGCCGGTAAAACAATTGTTTACAATACTTTTCAGTTGTATAGATGGGAAAGCCTTGAACACCTGGCTGACGCCTGTGCATTGGCCAGAAAAGAAAGTTACAGGGTAGGGGCAAAGCTGGTACGTGGCGCTTATATTGAAAAAGAAAGACGCCGCGCAGCAGAGCTGGAGTACAAAGACCCGATTCACGCCTCAAAAAAAGATACCGACGCCGATTTTAACAGTGCAGTTCATTTTTCTGTTGATAATCTGGATGTATTATCTATTTGTTTGGGTACACACAATGAAGAAAGCTCTTTGTTATGTGCCGATTTAATGACACAGCACAATATATCCAAAAGCGATGAGCGAATCTGGTTTGCACAGTTGCTGGGCATGAGCGACAACATCTCTTACAACCTGGCCAATGCTGGCTACAATGTAGCCAAATATGTGCCTTACGGGCCTGTTGAGGCAGTAATGCCTTACCTCTTTAGAAGAGCTGAAGAAAACACCTCTATTGCGGGCCAGAGCAGCCGTGAGTTTTTGCTCATTAAAAAGGAAAAACAAAGAAGAAGAGGTTGCTAATGAAGCGGGCATCGAATATTTTTAATAACTTTATACGGCCTAAAAACACAACAGGCCAGATTTGCTAATTACGGAAGCAGTTTCAGGGGCTTTTGCGTTAAACACAATAATAAATGACTACAAGCAGTGAATTGTACGGAGGGAAATCTCCATATAAGTTTTTGTTACTGACAGTGTTTTTGATTATCGCCGACCAGGCAATTAAATTGTGGATGTACTACGATGTTTTGCCTAACCACTATGGCGAAATTGATATCATTCCCGGTTTTTTTAAATTGCACTATGTTGAAAACAAAGGCATGGCCTTTGGCTGGACATTAGCCGGCGAATACGGCAAACTGATGCTTACGGCTTTCAGGCTCGTAGCAATGGTGGGTATCTGCTGGTATCTGGTTCATCTGGCAAAAAGAAATGCGCATAGTGGATTGCTTTGGTCTATTGCTGCTGTTTTAGGGGGTGCCATTGGTAATGTAATTGATAGTACGTTCTATGGTGTGTTTTTGGGTAATTCTCCAATAGATTCACCTACTCCCTGGTTTCACGGGCAGGTAATTGATATGTTTTATGCCTATGGCCTTGACGGCGACTACCCCGACTGGATTCCTTTTCTGGGTGGGCAATACAACACAACGCCTATCTTTAACTTTGCCGATGCCTGTATTTTTTGCGGGGTGCTGAGTATCCTTGTTTTTCAGAAGAGTTTCTTTATTCATGAAGAAATGCCCCAGAAACCAATGGCAGAGAGTACTGAAGAAGCATCAACCGAATCTACTAATCAGCCTGTTGAAGAGCATACGGCAGAGCCTGTTAATGAAGAAGGTACCATTACTGACAGCGATACCGTTAACGAACCCCTGGCAGACATACCGACAGAACAGCCTTCTGCAACAAACACAGATGAGCAGGTAAATGATAAAGTTAATAACTGAATTAAAAATCTGAACCGATATGGCAATTTTTTCAAAGCGTTCTTTTGTGTGGATTATCGTTCTGAGTTTTCTGGTCATTATACTTTTGCCGGGTATGATTCAATCGCCGTCTACCAGACATATCATTCTGGCTGTGTTTGGCTCCATTTGCCTGCTTTTTCAATTAATTAGCATGGCCACCGGCGGCAACAGCGCTGAAAGAAATCCAAAAACAGACAGAATACAGTCAATTGTATTGTTAATACTTACCATTACTTTATTGGTTGTTAATTTTCTGGTATAGAATTATCGCTTCTTAAAAAGTATAGATATAAAAAAAGGGCCGTAAGGCCCTTTTACATTTATTACTCTTTTGTTGGATACGGAATAATCAGTTTCTCGCCTCGTTCGGCAAAGTTCTTGGTCTTTTTATTGGCTTGCATAATCAGGTTAACAGGCACGTCATACTTTGTTCCTACCACCCTTAAAATATCGCCAGGGCCTACGGTGTGCACCGCTTTTATTCTTATTTTAAGTCTGGTAACGCCTACTTTAATACCATTTTCTTCCACACCCGGATTCATGGCCTTTAAGGTTTCCTTTTTAACATTAAATCTGTTGGCAATTCCAAAGAAAGTTTCACCTTCTCCCACTGTATGTGTGTAGGTTTCACCACCGGTCGGAATACTCACTTTTTTATCTTCTTTCGGTTTCTCTTCTTTTGTCTTCTCTGTTTTTGCATCAGTTTCTGCGGTAGGCTTAGATGCTTGCTCTTTATTGCCTACGGTTGGTACTGAAATTTCGGGCAGGGCTTCAGAGGCGGTTTGTTCTTCTGCCTCGGTTTCTTCGTCTGTTGGCTGAACTTTAATAGCATTCGCGACGGTGTCTGCCGGAGCGGCTGTAAGGTCATCGGCAGTTGAGGTGTCGTCAGACATATATTTCCAACCGATGTAAAGCAATGCGCAGATGATACTCACTAAAACCAAAAGTACAACCATTGGTAAATTTCGTGAGGCCTCTTTCGGGCGTTCATTTCGTTGTTCGCGGTCTTCGAACTGCATGGTAACAGGAAATTTTAATTATTTATATTAGGAAAACTAGGTTTCTACGCATCAAGTAACACAAAACTGGCTTCTGTTCAGCTTAAACTAACAAAATCGGCTTTTACTTTATTGTATAAACTTATATACTTTTTTTAAGTTCTTCATTCATATCATCTACCAGATCTTTCAGGGCCTCGCGGTAGTTTCTCAGTCTTTTTGCCACTTCTTCATCGCTCACACCCAGAATCTGCGCTGCCAGAATACCAGCGTTTTTGGCGCCATTAAGGGCCACAGTAGCTACCGGCACACCTGTTGGCATTTGAAGAATAGACAGCACGGAGTCCCAGCCGTCAATAGAATTGCTCGATTTAATAGGAACCCCAATAACAGGTAAAGTTGTACTTGATGCCACCATACCCGGTAAATGCGCCGCGCCACCTGCACCGGCAATGATTATCTTTAAACCACGACGACGAGCCGTAAGGGCGTAATCAAACATTTTTTGTGGTGTACGGTGCGCCGAAACCACCTCTTTCTCGTATGGAATCTCTAATTCGTCTAAAATTTCTGCAACCCCTGCCATAATTTTCCAGTCAGAGAAACTGCCCATAATAATACCTACCATCTTCTACAGTTTAAATTTTTAAATGCAAATCCGACTATCAGTTTTTGGCTACAACTTTGAGTTTTTCTTTTACAAAAATGACTTTTTCTTTTAATTTTTCAAAGTCCTGGTCTACAATAGTAATATGCCCCATTTTTCTGAATGGTTTAGTAAAACGCTTGCCATATAAAAAAGGGTGTATACCCTCTATGGCCAGCACATCGTCCATACCTTCATAAATTGCTTCTCCGTTATGTCCTTCTTCACCCAGCAGATTCACCATTGCTGCTTTTGAGTGCGCACGTGTGCTACCCAACGGCAGGTTCAGTATGGCTCGCAGATGCTGCTCAAACTGCGATACATCATTGGCCCTGATGGTCTGGTGGCCGCTGTTGTGCGGGCGGGGAGCTACCTCATTTATCAGTATTTCTCCGTCTCTTGTCAGAAACATCTCTACCGCCAGCAAGCCAATTATGCCCAGGGCATTGGCTGTTTGTATGGCAATATCCTGCGCTTTTTTCTCAATTTCGGTGGCAACGTTAGCCGGGCTGAAAAGGTACTCAACCAGATTGGCTTCCGGATGAAAAACCATTTCAACAACCGGGAAAGTGCTGGTTTCGCCGTTCTCGTTGCGGGCAACTATAACGGCCAGTTCTTTCTCAAAGTCAATCATTTTTTCAAGCACACCCGGCTGGTCAAATGCCTTGCCGAGGTCGGCCTCGGTGCGCAATACCTGCACGCCCTTGCCATCATAGCCGCCTTTGCCCAGTTTATGAACAGCAGGTAAAAACGCTGCATGCCCGGCTGTATCAGCCCTGTTTTCTGTCAGAATAAAATCTGCAGTAGGCAGGTTGTTGTCTTTATAAAATTGTTTCTGAACCCGCTTGTCTTGTATAATGCGTAGCACAGAAGGCTGCGGAAACACCGCTTTACCCTGTTTTTGAAGGGCTTCAAGCGCTTCAATGCTAACGGCTTCTATCTCTATGGTTAGTATGTCGCAATCCTGCCCGAATGCCATTACGGTATCATAATCGTTCAATGAACCGTTCACAAACTCGTGCGAAAGGTACTTACAGGGTGCATCGCTGTCCGGGTCCAGCGTTTTAATGTTAAAATCAAAATCAATGGCTGCCTGAATAATCATTCTGCCCAATTGCCCACCACCAAGAATGCCCAGTTTTTTTCTGTTATCGAATCTCACTAAGTAGCTTTTTTTCGCAAAGATACACTAAGAATACATAGTATGTGCATCCAATTTGCGTATCTTTTTTAACGGTTAAGCCTCTTAATAAAAATGGGGTTAAACAGTAAGGCTGTTACGTCTTTTACTGTTTAACCCCACCTGTTTTATATAGTTGCAATTATCGCACAGGTTTGGCCATTCTTAGTACCTCAACACCACCGGCATTCAGGCTTAAGGTATTATTAGCATTAATAGTGTATGAATCTACTTTTTTTAGCGACTCAAGAAATGTTGTTTCACCATCGCCCTGGCAAGCCATTTTGGTCATAGCCATAGACTTGTTAAACGTAATTTTGTTACCATAAGCCACCAGCAGGCCGCTGAAACTATTGCAACTGGTATTGCCCGTAAACTTGTTGTCGTTTACATCAAAATTAATTGTTGGTTTTTTATCCGGATACAAACCCGCTAAAGATACCCTTGCCCCGGGTATTTCGGCCAGTTCCCACATACCATTCAATTTAAGAGGGGCATTAAGTGCTTCTGAGGTTTGTTTGGGTGTGCTGCCTGTTGGCCGTGCCGGTACACAACCGGCAACACATAATCCGGATAAACAAATGGCAATAATCAGGTTTTTCATAGCTTTAAAAAGTTTAAATTTTATATTTACTTCTTTGGGACATTTAAATATTTGTGTTTTTGACAAACCCAGCCTGCATTGGTTTAATGCCGGGCTGATTATGCCGCTGTTTAAGGATACAACACGTATTTCAGGCGCATGGTTTTGTATTGGCTCAGGCCGGGCTCCCAGCTTTTGCGTATTTCTTCTTCGGGTACGCCTGCAATTATCTGTTTTTTCAGGTTTTCGGTTCCGGCCAGTTTATCAAAGCTGTTCATTTGTTTGCTTTGGCTCATATCAAAAAACTTTTCTTTGAAGGGGTAGGCATTATATAATTCTATCAGCCAATGCAGATTCAGGCGTTTAGATTTTCTCAATTCATTGACATCATAGTTTCGCAGGTCAAGGCCGTAACATTCTTCGTTCTGGTGCAATGGGGTTTCGCTCATACCCGGAATACTGACCGGACGAAAGTGAAACTCATATTTGCCTTTTAAAGCAGGTGCGCCCAAAACCGTAAATGGCATGTAGGTGCCACGTCCCTGGCTCAGAATGGTGCCCTCAAACAAACAAATACTTGGGTATAAAAGTATTGACTGCTGAGTATTTAAATTCGGTGACGGAAACACCGGTAACTGGTAGGGCATATCATGGTTGTAATTGGCCACTTTAATTATTTTCAGTCGGCATTGCAGTTTATTGGGCAGCCAGCCTTCTCCGTTTACCATTTGCGCAAATTCGCCCATGGTCATGCCATGTGTAATGGGTATTTTGTGCATACCAATGCCCGAATGCAGGTGGTCTTCAAGCATGGGGCCGTCAATACAATAGCCGTTCGGGTTGGGTCTGTCTAATATCACCAGCTCCTTGCCATTTTCGGCGCAAGACTCCATTACATGCGTAAGTGTATTAATATAAGTATAAAAACGTGCGCCAACATCCTGTATATCAAATACCATTACATCTACGTCAGCCAGATGTTCCCTGGTTGGTTTCTTATATTTACCATACAGCGAAATAATGGGTATGCCCGTTTTTTCATCTACATTGTCGGCAACTTTGGCGCCATTGCTGGCATTGCCTCTGAAACCATGCTCAGGCCCGAAAATCCTGGTTATTTTTATACCCAGGGCCATCAGGGTATCCACACTGGGTTTTTTACCCACAATTGAAGTCTGGTTAATAACCATTCCTACTCTTTTACCTTTCAGATACGGAACGTAGGCCTTTAGCTGGTCGGCACCTGTAATAATTTCTTTAGGTTTAGCAGTTAAAGTTACCGGCTGGCCTTCAGAAGCACGCTCATGCCAGGGTATCAGACTAACCAGCGTAATAACAGGTATAAATAAAAGAAGAATGGATTTTCTCATGGGTTGAATATCGGTAAACAATGCTGTTTTGATGGATAATTTATTTGCGAATAAACGAAAATGAAATGGATTTTATGAGAAAATACATCAGAAATTTACATATTTCCGGTAAACCAAAAAGAGGCAGCCGAACTGTTTCGTGCTGCCTCTTTGTATCGGTAAACATTTGTTATTCTTTAATTTCAAACTCAGAGTCTTTCAGGCCCTTGTTTATTTTTACTGATTGAACCTCCGTAACAATCTCGCCCATCTGGCCTGCAGTTCTTTTGGTTACAGCCGGAATCAGAAACTCGGTTCCTTTAAACTTTTTGTAGTTTTCGTAAGTAACCGTACTTTCAAATTTGCCTCTGGGGGTTTCGTTGGTCGAGAAAGTTTTTACTTTCAGGCCAGACGCCACATCAAAATAATCGGTCCATTTTCTTCCGTCCTGTGTTGATACCTCCACTTTGTAGGCATCTTTATCGCCTACTTTTTCGGTGCCTTGCACCGTAGCCGTTATGCCTAGTTCTTTATACATCAATTCAAAAAACGGGTTAGACCGCATAGCTTGTATTTTGGCTGCCGGCCCTTCCGGTTGCGGGCGGGCTCCGCCGTTTCCGCCATTGCCGCCGCCTGCGTTTCCTCCGGCGCCGTTACCACCGCCAAAGCCACCGCGACCGCCAAAACCGCCACTGCTTTTAAAATTTTTGCCATCAAATACGGTTGTCATGCCTGCATTTCCGTTGAAATACATACTTGATGAATACTTGTCCGGAAATTTGTATTTCACTTCCGTTTCTGACGTTCCCCGTTGCGTTTCGCTGGTGCTGTTAATGGTTATGTCCTGAACTTTAGCAATGGCATCTTTACCACCAATGGCTGCAATGTATTTGTCCAGAATGGCGTCGGCTGTTGGTGTACTTTGTGCAAAAGAACTCATAGCCACGAATGAAAAAAGGCTTACAAATAATCTTTTCATTTTTGTATGATATGTTTTTTCAAATGATTTAAGTTTAGACAAACAATTAACCCAAAAGTAAAGTTTTTCTATCAACATGTAGATTAATAAAAACATAGCGAAGATAAAACCTCATTAAATGGAGATAAAGCAAAGATTGAGTATATTTTGGTTAAGGAGAGATTTACGGCTGAATGATAACGCCGCCCTTTATTATGCTCTAAAAAGCGAGCATCCGGTACTACCGCTTTTTATTTTTGATACCGACATTCTCGACAAACTACCCAACAAAAAAGATGCGCGGGTTCATTTTATTTACAAGACACTTGTCAGCCTGCACGGGCAGTTAAATTTGCTGGGGTCGGGCTTGCTGGTTAAGCACGGAAACCCCATAGATGTGTGGCAAAAACTAATGCAGGAATACGATATTGCCGAGGTATATACCAACCACGACTACGAAAAGTATGCTATAAACCGCGATGAGCATGTGCGCGGCTTGCTCAACTCTGATGGCATTGGGTTTTACACGTTTAAAGATCAGGTAATTTTTGAAAAAAACGAAGTGCTAACTGGCACCGGCCAACCTTATACGGTTTTTACGCCTTACAGCAAAAAGTGGAAAGAGAAACTGAACGATTTTTACCTGAAAAGTTATCCGACAGAAAAATACTTCAGCAGGTTTTATCAGATTAATAGTCTGAATATGCCGGCTTTGAACGACATTGGTTTTGAAGAATCAGGGGCTGAGTTTCCGCCTCCGGTTGTAACTGACTCTCTGGTTGAAAAATATGGTGAATTAAGGAATTTTCCGGCCTTACCTGCTACCAGCCGCCTGAGCATTCATTTAAGGTTTGGTACGGTTAGTATCAGAGAACTGGTTCGGAAAGCCATACCTCTAAGCACTACCTGGTTGAACGAACTGATATGGCGAGAGTTTTACATGAACATACTTTTTCATTTTCCGCACGTAAGCGACGGGCAGGCGTTTAGAAAAGAGTATGACCGCATAGAATGGCGGAACAATGAAGAAGAGTTCAAACGGTGGTGCCAAGGCAAAACCGGCTACCCGATAGTAGATGCAGGTATGAGAGAGCTGAACGCTACCGGTTTTATGCATAACAGGGTAAGAATGATAACGGCCAGTTTTTTAATTAAACACCTGCTGATTGATTGGCGTTGGGGGGAAGCCTATTTTGCAGAAAAACTGCTGGACTTTGATTTTGCCGCCAATAATGGTGGTTGGCAATGGGCGGCCGGCAGTGGCTGCGATGCGGCGCCGTATTTCAGGGTATTTAGTCCGACGGCACAGACAGAAAAATTTGATGCAGATCTGAAATATATCAAAAAATGGGTGCCTGAACTCAACTCTTTCAGTTATCCTAAACCAATGGTTGACCACGCATTTGCCCGTGACCGTGCCCTGAGTACCTATAAGGCTGCATTGGGAGACAAAATGCCCAAAGAGTAATCTTGGTTTTGTGATATTTTTATACAGTGTTGCTTAAAAATAAATAATAAGCCATTGATAATTTTTTAGCAGGAAAATCCGATAGTTAGTTGTTATTTTGTATTTTCTTCAATTGTTTTCCTGTTTTACCAAAACCAGGCTACCCCATGAGCCTGATAACCCATGGCATTTTTAGAGAAATCGGCTCAATATGTATTTGACAGGCATTCTTTGGCTCAGCTGAAAAATGTCTGCATTATATTGCCTAACAGGCGGTCGGTTTTTTTCTTCAAGCGCTTTTTGGGTAAACTATCTGATGTTCCGTTTCTTTCGCCTGAAGTTTGTGCCATTGATGACTTTGTGGCTGAAATGTCCGGCTTCAAAACCATTGATTCGGTCGGACTACTTTTTGAACTTTACGAAACTTTCAGAAAATATGATGCACAGGTAGATTTCGACAGGTTTATTTCGTGGGCGCCTACGCTGCTGCGGGATTTTGACACCATAGACCAGTATTTTATCGGCGACCCAAAAGCTTTGTTTGATTACATCAGTGAAGCAAAGACCCTGGAGCGTTGGAATGTAGATATGGTAAAAATAAACAAACCGTTTGTTGAAACCACCGGCAATCTTGATAAATACTTTAAACTTTTTGAGAATATATACCAGGTATATGTAGACCTGCAAACCGAGCTGCGGGTGAAGGGTTATACCTACCGGGGCATGTCTTACAGGTTGCTGGCAGAAGAAGTAGAGACACTGCTGATTGAGAACAAAAACTTTGAAAAATACTATTTTGTTGGCTTTAATGCTTTTAGCAGATCTGAAGAAATTGTTATTGAAAAGCTGGTGAAGGCCGGAAAAGCAGAGATGTTATGGGATACCGATGAGTTTTTCATGAACCCATTGTATAATCAGAAAGCCGGAGGCACGCTTAGAAAATATAAATCGAAGGGTACTTTTGGTAAATGGAACTGGCAGACCAACCACCTGCTGGCAGAAGAGAAAAATATCAGAATAATAGGTGTTGAAAATGCCACATTGCAGGCAAAAGTAGCAGGCGCCATTTATGCCGACAGCCTGTTGGTTAATCCGGGCGTACCTACGGCCATTGTTCTGTGCGACGAAAACCTGCTTTCGCCATTAATTTATTCGCTCGATAATCTGGTTACAGACTTCAACATAACCATGGGTTTGTCGCTCAGGGGATCCATGCTCTTTACGCTTATCGACTCAGTTTTTGAGCTGCAACAAAATATTGTTGAGTTTAAAACCAAAAGCGGCGAGACCATCCGGATACCCAAGTATAGCCACAGGCATGTATTTAAGGTGCTGAATCACCCTTTTTGTCGTAAGTATGAGCAGATTAATTATTCAGATGCCAGCACAGAAGGTAAAGCGAATGTTTTTTCAGAAACGCAGACAGAAATAGTAAGGGGGAATCTGGTGTATCTGAGCGAGGAAGAAATGCTTACATTCGGTAAAGGCGACAGGCTCTTTGAGGTCCTGTTTTCTCGCTGGGGTAACGACCCCAGAAAAGCGTTGAAAGCATTTTATGATTTAATTGACGAGCTGCGCGGAGTGTATCATGAATCGAACGACGCCATTGAAATTGAATACCTTTATTTGTTTCTTACGATTCTGAACCGTCTTGAAAAAATCCTATTTAATAACAGGCTGTTGAACCTGAAAAGTTTCAGACATTTTTTGTATGAACTCATCAGGCAGGAAAAAATTCCGTTCAGTGGCGAGCCCGTGGCCGACCTCCAGATAATGGGTATGCTGGAGACCCGCTGCCTTGATTTCGACAGGGTAATATTTCTTTCTGTTAACGAGGGTGTGTTGCCTTCGGCCAAGCATCTCAATTCGTTAATCCCTTTTGATGCCTCGCTTGAGTTTGGGCTGCCGTTGCAGTCAGACCAGAACGCAATAATGGCTTATCATTTTTTCAGGCTTTTACAACGTGCCAAAGATATTGACCTGCTGTATGTAATACCCACAGGCGAAGGGCTTGGTGGCGGAGCCACTGAAAAAAGCAGGTTTATTTTACAGATTGAAAACGAACTAGCCAGGCACAATAAGCAAATAAAAATTACGTATCCTAAAATTGCCTACAATAAAACTATTGATAATGAGCTAGTTAATAAGGTTGTAGTGCAAAAGAGTAAAGACATACTGGCTACGGTAAGCAGTCTGCTGGCTGATGGTGGAATATATCCCACAAACCTTAATGAGTACCTTCACTGTACATTAAAGTTTTACTTCAATAAAATTGCCGGTATATCTAAGCGCGAAGAAGTAGACGAGAATTTCGGCGCTGATATTTTTGGTACCTGGCTGCATAATACCCTCGAAAAAATTGACAACGATTTTGGAACAGAAGTAACGCAGGATGTATTAGATGCCGTTTTAAGCCAGATACCTGAGCGCCTCGACACAGCCTATAAAGAAAAATTCGGGGGTTATGTAATTGATTCTGGTATGAACTATTTGTTGAAGCATGTGGCTGAACAATTACTGGCCGACTTCTTTAACATGCAGAAAGAAACACAGGTTTTTCCGTACCGGATACTTGATTCTGAGAAGCAGATTGAGGCTTCTTTTGAAATGCCAAATCTTGGAAATATACAAAAAGTTAAAATTGCAGGCCGCGTAGATAGAATAGAAAAAGCCGGAAATGTAATAAAAGTGGTTGACTACAAAACCGGAAAAGTTGTAAAAAAAGAGCTTGAAAAAAGCCGCGACCAGATACTTGAAGAAGCGCTGATTGACCCCGACAAAGAAAAGCTACGCCAGTTGTGGTTGTATCAGTATCTGATTTTAAAAAATATGGCCACCAATATAATGTTTACCATAGGTGGCGAAACACTCGAAAACCATGATATAAAAGCAAAGATTTATTCGTTCAGAAATATGAAAGAAAATCTTGAGGTAAATTTGAGTTTTACTGATAACCCCACTATCTTTGGTTTTATTGAAAAAACAGAAGAAATATTAGCCAACATTATAAAAGAAATGCTGAATCCGGATGTTCCGTTTGCCCAAACAAATGACCTGCTCGTTTGTGAAAGGTGTGATTTTAAAGGAATATGCGGCCGATGAATTTCACAATTTGTAAACACTTTGAACACACGCACCAATTTTATTCCCTTTCTTGACCTCAAGCGCATTAATAAACCTTATGAAACACCGATTATTGAAATTCTGACAAAGAAAGTTTCTTCAGGATGGTATATTCTAGGCGATGAGGTCTATCATTTTGAAAAATCTTTTGCAGAATATTGTGGAACAAAGCATTGTATTGGTGTAGCAAATGGGCTTGATGCACTGGCATTATTACTCAAAGCATCTGATTTCCCGAAAGGTTCTGAGGTAATTGTACCTTCAAATACGTATATAGCTACTATACTTGCGGTGTCTATGGCGGGCCTGGTTCCCGTTCTGGTAGAACCCGATTTGTATACCTATCTGATTGACCCTCAGAAAATTGAAGAAAAAATTACTCCAAAAACCCAGGCAATTTTAACAGTTCATCTTTATGGCAAATGTTGCAATATGAACGCCATCAATGCCATTGCCCAAAAATACAACCTGAAAGTTTTTGAAGATACAGCTCAGGCGCACGGGGCAAGTTACGAAGGGCAAAAAGCCGGAAATTTATCGCACGGGGCAGGTTTTAGTTTTTACCCTACAAAAAACCTGGGCGCTATGGGTGATGCCGGAGCTGTTACAACCAATGATGATGAACTGGCCGGCAGGATACGTGCATTAAGAAATTATGGTTCGGCAGAAAAATATATTTTTAACGAACAGGGAATAAATAGCCGGCTTGATGAAGTGCAGGCGGCTATACTTAACATTAAGTTACCGGTTTTAGAGCTTGTAAATGAAAGACGCCGGCAAATTGCCCAGAGGTATCTATCTGAAATCAGTAATCCGGAAATTATTTTGCCTTCTGCTGGGTCTGTAAGTTCAGATGCCTGGCATTTATTTGTGGTTCGGCTGAAAGACAGAGCAAGATTCAGAGAGTATCTGCGCGAGAATCTGATTGGTTCAGATATGCACTATCCGGTGGCTCCGCATAAGCAGCTAGCCTATAAAGAATGGAATGCGGACTCATACCCGATTTCAGAACTTCTTCATAATGAGGTGCTAAGTTTACCTTTGAACCAGACATTGACCGACGAAGAGGTTAGTTACATCATAGAAAAAATTAACCATTATTGATACAATATGCTTTTGTCGGTGGTAATACCTGTCTATAGAGGTGAAAAAACGATTGCAAAACTCGTAGCCAAATTGCATGATGAACTAAAGCATCTTGATTTTAATATCATTCTGGTTAATGATGGCAGCCCTGATAATTCCGAAAAGGTTTGCCTTGGGTTGGCGAAAGTTTATGAAAAGGTTCATTTTATTTCACTCCGGAAAAATTTTGGTGAGTTCAACGCTGTCATGTGCGGATTGAATTATGTGAATGGTAACTATGCCGTTATAATTGATGATGACTTCCAGAATCCGCCTTCAGAAATTTTAAAATTATTAACTAAAGCACAGGAAGGAGATTACGATGTAGTGTACAGTTATTATGCAACCAAGAAGCATCACGTGGTTCGGAACATCGGAAGCTGGGTAGTTAACCGGATTACCACCTGGCTTATCCATAAGCCACAGGATTTATACTTGTCAAGTTTCAAGTTGATGAGCAAAGATCTGATTACCGAAATTGTTAAGTACAAAGGTCCGTACCCTTATATTGATGCTTTGGTTTTTAGAACAACTAACCGGGTAAGCACTGTACAGGTTGAACATAACGACAGGCTGGAGGGAGAGTCAAACTACACAGTAAAAAAACTTGTCCGGCTTTTTATGATAATCGTTTTTGGTTATTCAAATCTGCCCATCAGGTTTGTTCAGGCCACAGGTCTTATTCTAATCTCTCTGTCGGTGCTGCTCTTCATTTTGTTTTTTACCAATGTGCTTCATGGTTGGGGTTTGGCTGCTTTGTGTTTTTTTAGTGGTATTCAGATAAGTGCGCTGGGAATAGTAGGCGAGTACATAGGTAAATTTTTCCTGACCCAAAACGGAACACCTCAGTATGTTGAAAAATACAATTCGCTAAATGCTAAGCAGTAGACAAGAATACCAGATAATGTATGAAGCCGAAGGCCAACTTTGGTGGTATAAAATTCTGCACGAAAAAATTCTAAATGCTATTACCAGCAAATTTGCTGATAACAAAAAAATAAAAATTCTTGATGCCGGTTGTGGTACAGGTGGCCTGATGCAATTGCTGATTAAGCAAGGTTATGTGAATATTGAAGGTTTTGATTATTCAGACGATGCCGTTGATTTCTGTAAAGAACGAAAACTGAATGTTCAGAAAATTGACCTTACAGATTTTAATGCTGAATTTGAAGATGCAAGTTTTGATGTTATCATTAATGATGATGTGCTTTACCAGTTTGAAGATGAAGTAATTGTAAAGGCCATAAAAAATATGGAACGAAAACTAAAGCCCGATGGGATGCTGATTTCAAACAACAATGCGTTTCAGATTTTTTATGGCACGCATGATATGGCAGTAGGAGGGGTAAAGCGATTCACAATATCTGATTTCGAGAAATATTTACTACCTACAAATCTGAAAATTATTCATCATACTTATTGGAGCCTTTTCTTGTCGCCGCTCATTTTGGGTGTAAGGTTGCTGCAGCAGTTTCAGTTAAAATTTAATCTGGTTGACAGAACCGCCATTAAGTCTGATGTAAGTGTGCCAGGAAATTTTGTAAACAACGCTTTATACAAAATAGTAAAGTTGGAAGAACAGCTATTCAGGAGGGGTATTTTTGGAAGCTCTCTTTTTTTAATCATGGTAAAAAAATAAAGACCTCCGTAAAGAGGTCTTTATTTTTTATTAACCATTCCGCTTAGTTCATTATTTTTCCAATTACATTATCATAAATGTTTTTGGCTGTTTTGGTAGTGATAACCACTTCATTATCTATAATGAAGCTGCCGTCTGACACTTCACCCAACAGAGAGAAATTAACATTTTTATTTTTTAGCAAATTCTCAAAAGCCTCTTGTTGTGATGCTTTCACAGAAACCACAACCCGGCTTTGTGCTTCACCAAAAAGGAAGGCATCAGTTCTGAACTGTGCGTCGGTTTTAATTTTGAAACCAAGTTCGTTCGGGAATGATGATTCGGCCAAAGCAATGAACAGCCCTCCATCTGATAAGTCATGAACCGACTCAACCAGTTTGCTGATAATTAATTCTTTCACGGCATCCTGCAAATTATATTCTGTATCCAGATCAAAGGCCGGAGTAGGAGAAGCCTTAATGCCACGGTATGAGTAAAGATACTCAGACGAGGCAATGTCATCTTTCGATTCTCCAACCAGATATATCAGGTCGCCTGCATTTTTAAAATTCAGGGTCATGTGATTCTCCGAGCTTTCCATCAAACCTAGCATACCAATGGTTGGTGTCGGAAACACCGGGCCATCGTCTGAGCTCTGATTGTAAAAACTTACATTACCACCAGTAACCGGTGTCTTAAATTTCAGGCAGGCTTTGCTCATCCCTTTAATGGCTCCCACAAATTGCCAGTACACCTCAGGGTTGTATGGGTTGCCAAAGTTAAGGTTGTTGGTAATGGCCAATGGCTCACCTCCGGTGCAGACAATATTCCGGGCTGCTTCAGAAACGGCAATCTGGCAACCTACTTCCGGATCTGCATTTACGTATCTTCCGTTACAGTCTACTGTAATAACAATTGATTTACTCAATTCTCCTTTTTCCGGATTCCGCAATCTTACCACTGCGGCATCAGACGGACGATTGGTGCTGCGGTTCGCGGTACCAACGGTTGAGTCATATTGTTCGGTTATCCATTTTCTTGAACAGATGTTCGGGTGAGACAACAGATGCTCAGCCACTTTAACCAGTTCAGCTTTATCCTGAATATCTGCTATCGATTGGATATCAAATTTTTTGAACTCCTGGTAATAGGCCGGCTCGCGATACTCTCTATGATATTGAGGCGCGCCGCCACCTAACACTAAATCTTCTGCCGGTACATCTGCAATTAATTTACCGTGTTGGTAGAAATGCAAGCGCTGGGTATCTGTTACTTCACCAATTTGTGCGCAGTGCAAATCCCATTTATCAAATATGCCTTTTATTAAATCTTCTTTGCCTTTTTCAACCACAACCAGCATACGCTCCTGTGACTCCGAAAGTAGAATTTCCCATCCGTGCATATTGGCCTGGCGGGTTGGTACTTTGTCAAGATCTATAATCATGCCGTGTTCACCTTTGGCGCTCATTTCAGAAGTTGAGCAGATGATACCCGCAGCACCCATATCCTGTATACCAATTACATATCCGGTGTTGATGATTTCAAGGGTAGCTTCCAAAAGAAGTTTTTCCATGAATGGGTCTCCCACCTGAACAGCCGGAAGTTTCTCGGTTGATTTATCAGTAATATCTTCAGAAGCAAAAGTGGCTCCGTGTATTCCATCCTTACCAGTGGCAGAACCAACAATGAAAACAGGGTTACCTACACCATAAGAGGTAGCCGATGCCTGTTTGCCCACTTCAACTATACCGGCAGAGAAAGCATTTACCAATGGATTGGTATTGTAGCAATCATCAAAGTAGATTTCACCACCTACTGTCGGAATCCCGAAAGCGTTACCGTAATCACCAATACCTTTTACTACACCCTTCAACAAACGTTGCGTTTTGGGCGAATTGATATTGCCAAACCGTAGTGAGTTAAGCTGCGCAATCGGACGGGCACCCATAGTAAAGATGTCGCGATTGATACCACCCACTCCGGTTGCTGCCCCCTGATAAGGTTCAAGCGCAGATGGGTGATTATGAGATTCAATTTTGAAACTACAAGCAAGGCCATCACCAATATCAACAAGGCCTGCATTTTCTTCACCGGCTTTTGCCAGCATACGGTCAGAATCGCGCGGAAGAGTTTTCAACCATACAATTGAATTTTTGTATGAACAGTGCTCTGACCACATAACCGAGAAAATTGATAGCTCAGTAAAGTTGGGAGTGCGTCCTAAAATTTGTTTTATCTTTTCAAATTCTTCGGGCAATAGGCCAAGTTTCTTGGCGGTTTCGAAAGTTGGAAGTTGTTCGATTGTTTCCACAAAAAGAAGATTCGTATATTTTTTACAAATTTACGTTTTTTCGGGGGCTTGTGAAAGGAAAAAAAAATGAAAAATTATTTAGTCAGGCATTGACATTTATATCTTAAAGCCGTATCTTTGCAAAACAATTGAGAGACACAGAGAGATGGCAGAGTGGTCGAATGCGGCGGTCTTGAAAACCGTTGACTGTTAAAGGTCCGGGGGTTCGAATCCCTCTCTCTCTGCGGAAGCCGAATCATTTGATTCGGCTTTTTTGTTATTAAATTTCATACCAAAACACAAAAAGCTATGTGGAAAGAAGAAAACAATAAACTGACAAAAACTTTTCAGTTCAAAGATTTTTCAGAGGCCTTTGCTTTTATGACAAGAGTAGCCATGCTGGCTGAAGTACACGGGCATCACCCCGACTGGTCAAATTCCTGGAACAAAGTAAACATTTCTTTATCGACCCATGATGCCGGAAATATAGTAACAGGAAAAGACTACGACCTGGCCAAAGACATTGAAGAATTGGTAAGTAAATAGATAATGATAGTTTAATAGGTGCTTATAACGCACCTATTCGCTTTTTATAGAATGGTTATTTTTTTTTAAAAAATTGTTCTCAGGTTTTAAATTTATACCGCCTGAGAATTGAATATTTTGCACTGAGTTGATACATAGTGCAGTATATTTAATTCTCAGCCCAAATAAAAATCGCTTACAATTGCAGAAAATAGCCAGAATCTTCAATTTTTGGCTTTCTAAGAAAGCCACATATAACCTGTTGATTCAATTATAAGTATAAAAAGGTAAAAAATAGGATAAAAAAATCCTGAAAGTGCTTATTTGGAGTTTGTGGGTTAATACAGCTTGAAAAGACTGTTTTTGTGTATTTCTAAACCATTTTGTAATTTAAATTACGCTTCAAATGAAATCTGGCAGGCAGGAGAGAATAGGCATAGAAATTTCAAAATCATCATTGCTCAAAAGGCCATCATGATTTTTCCGATTGCATTACAGTCGAAATAGAAGTATAGAGTAAACAGCGGACAACAGAATAAAGGCCAAAAGTGATTTGCTAAAAAAAGCAAAACGACTATCAGAAATGAATTGATTATTTAAGTTTTATAATGCACAATAGAAAACAAGCAACTCTGTAAACAAAGCAGGTGCTGTATATTGAGGCACATAAAATAACATATCTTACAAAATGAAAGAAAATCTATGTAACCGATATGTCATATCAATATCAACAAATGTATATTAACACACTTGAAGCAACGGAAATCAAAAAAAAACAGAAATTACCACGCTGTTGAATAAGTACGAGGGCGACTCTGTAAGCTTGCTAAGTAACCTTTAGGAGCATACATTTCTTTCTCCTCATTCATTCGGGTCATTAAAAAACCACCAAATGCCAGCGATGCGATAGTAAGTAGTAACATAGTTTTAGCACGTTTAGTCAGTTCAAATTTCTCAAAATACTTCAACAATACAAGAACTAAAAAAATCTTTGGTCGGCTTACGGATAATTTTATCCCGAAATAATGCCAATTGAAGTAGATTTTAGTTAAAAAAAGCAAAAATATTCAAAAAAGACAGGTGAGTTGATAATTAAACTTGCACAATATCTTATTTTTTCAGGCTATTTATCAATACGAAAAAGCACTTCTCGGGCGTGACTGAAGGCTCATCATATATCCTTTTGGGGCGTAAAGCTCGTTAGTTTCACGCATTTTTGTCATCATTAAACCTCCGACTGCAAATGCTATGGCTGCTAGAATCATGGACTTTAGGTTTATTGTTTCTCAAATATATGTATATAAATATTATATGTCAAGTATTTTCAGAAATTTTTGAAAGAAAGATATTAAGTGAATGATTCAGGTATCTTCACTTTTTATTCTTAATGCTGGTACAGATTTGCATTAATGCGCTTTTAATTATCAATACACTTCCAGTTAAGTACCTAATTGCTTACTTTTGTGAAAAAAAGTATAGTGAAGCTCGTTCTTGTTCCAACACCGATAGGAAACCTTGAAGATATTACATTAAGAGCCATTAATGTACTGAAAGACGCTGATTTAATATTATCAGAAGATACCAGAAATACTGGTTTTTTGCTGAAGCATCTGTGTATATCCAAACCGCTGCAGAGCCATCATGCCTTTAATGAGCACCAGACGATAGGTAAAATTGTAGAAAGATTAAAAAAAGGCGAGAAGATAGTGCTGGTTTCTGATGCCGGAACTCCCGCCATTTCAGACCCGGGCTTTTTGTTGGTAAGAGAATGTATCCGTAACGGAATTGAGGTAGATTGCCTGCCCGGAGCCACCGCTTTTGTACCTGCTCTGGTAAATTCTGGTTTACCTTGCGACAGATTCACCTTTGAGGGTTTTCTTCCGGTAAAGAAAGGTCGGCAGACACGCCTCAAATCGCTCGTTACAGAAGAAAGAACCATGATTTTTTATGAGTCGCCGTTCAGGTTGCTTAAAACCTTGGAAAACTTCGTTGAGTATTTTGGCGCAGAGCGTCAGGCCAGTGTTTCCAGAGAAATCACGAAGATGTATGAAGAAACCGTGAGAGGTACTTTGTCGGAAATTATTGCTAATTTTGCAAACCGAAGCATTAAAGGTGAGATAGTTATTGTAGTGCAGGGTTGCAGCTAATACCAATTTATGAGGCCTGTGGCTTCTGTTCATTAAGTTTTAATTGTTTGTTTTATGTTCGAGAGTCTTAAAGCGTTTACTGTTGAGCAGATAATTATCATCTTTTCTACCCCTTTATATACGGTTTTGATTCTTGGGGAAATCATTCTCAGCAATATTCAGGACCGCAGGTTTTATACTGTTAAAGATACGCTAACCAATATTTACCTCATGTTATTGAACGGAGGTATAGATTTGCTGTCAAGGGGTATAACCTGGCTTATATTGGCCTGGGCGTTTCAATACCGGTTTTTTGAAATCCAGAATCCGGTTCTTTACTGGGGCTTACTTTTTATTGCTGAAGATTTTGTGTTTTATGTGTTGCACTATGTTGATCATCACTCAAGGTTTTTCTGGGCGGCTCATGTTACCCACCATTCGTCAGAGCAGTTTAATTTAACGGTGGGTTTCCGTTCATCGGTGTTTCAGCCGCTTTACAGGTTCATTTATTTTTTACCGTTGTCGCTATTCGGATTCAAGGTGGCCGACATCGCCGTTATGTATTCAATTACCCAGATTTACGGTATTCTGGTGCATACCAGTTACATACCAAAGTTTCGTAAAATGCCCTGGATATTATTAGAATACGTAATTGTAACACCTTCTCAGCACCGGGTTCATCATGCTTCCAATATAGAGTATCTTGATAAAAACATGGGTATGTGTCTTACCATCTGGGACAGAATGTTTGGTACTTTTCAAGAAGAAATAGACGATTTGCCTATTAAATATGGTTTGGTTTCACCTTTAGAAAACCGGAATGCCGTCAATATTGTGTTTCATGAGTGGGTAAAACTCTTTAAAGACCTCAGAAAACCACTTAATTTTACAACAAAGCTCAAATATATGTATAAGCCCCCGGGTTGGTCGCATGACGGCAGCACCAAAACCAGTAAAGAACTAAGAGCAGATCTTGAAAAAGAAAAGACACAGAACACAGAAACTTTATATCATTAATTATCTAATCATACATGAAATTACTTGAGAACAAAATAGCCCTGATAACCGGTGCTTCGCGAGGAATTGGGAGAGAAATCGCCAAAAAGTTCGCAGAACAAGGTGCAAATATAGCCTTTACTTACTTGTCTAGCGTTGAGAAAGGCCAGGCTTTAGAAGCCGAACTGGCAGCTTATGGTATAAAGGCCAAAGGGTACCGCTCTGATGCCTCAGACTACCAGGCAGCTGAGCAACTGGTTAACGATGTGGTGGCCGACTTCGGAACACTAGATATTGTAGTAAATAATGCGGGTATTACGCGTGATACACTTTTAATGCGAATGTCTGAAGACCAATGGGATGAAGTGCTTCGTGTAAACCTGAAGTCGGTTTTCAACCTTACCAAAGCTGCAACCAAGCCAATGATGCGTGCCAAACAGGGTTCAATTATCAACGTAACCTCAGTAGTTGGCTTAATGGGTAACGCTGGCCAGTCTAATTACGCTGCCTCCAAAGCGGGTATCATTGGTTTTACAAAATCAATAGCTAAAGAGCTGGGTTCAAGAAATATCCGTTCAAATGCCATTGCACCTGGTTTTATTGAAACCGAAATGACCGGCGAACTGAACGAAAAAGCATTGGAAGACTGGTTGAAAAATATACCATTAAAACGTGCCGGCCAGGGAGAAGAAGTGGCCAATGCCTGCGTGTTTCTGGCGTCTGACATGTCAAAATACGTTACAGGCCAGGTATTACAGGTAGATGGCGGTATGCTGATGTAAGCCGCATTTATAATCAATTATAGTTTGTATCGTCAGGGATGTTTTACATAGTCCCTGACGATATTTTTTTGTATCTTGGCAAAATAATTATCCACCAATGGTGTTGTTTTAGTAGTATCATTTTTTAACAAGAATTTCCCGTTTATGAATGGGGCCGGGGTTTATGAAATCCGAACTAATCTTTCAGTCTTCTCCTTGGTTTATCTTACTTTGCTTACTGGCAGGTGGTATATATAGCTTTCTACTTTATCAGAAAAAATCAAACTTTACAACACTTCAAAACAGGCTTTTGGCCGTTGCCAGGGGTATTCTGGTTGCCCTGCTTGCTTTTTTACTTGTAAACCCGCTGTTGAGAAGCAATAAAACAAGCATTGAGAAACCTACCGTGGTGCTGGCAGTTGATAACTCTGCCTCAATGGCTAAAGGCGGCGAAGAAAAAATAAATGCGCTGAAAGACAATCTGCAGAAACTGATAAAGGCAATTGAAAGCAAGGGTAATAATGTAGAGATTAAAACATTGAGTGAAACTGAATTAAACGGCGACATCAATTCTTTAAAATTTAACGAAAAAACTACCGATTTATCTGGCTTACTGGCCGGTATAAAGAATAATTATGAGGGCCGAAACCTGACAGATGTAATTCTGGTGTCTGATGGCATAGCCAATTCGGGTGTTTCGCCTACCTATGGCAAGTATAATTTTAACGTACATACCATTGGCTTAGGTGATACCACCCTGAGAAGAGATGTGAAGCTGAACGCCATCTATGCCAACCGGATCGCTTATCTGGGCAATAAGTTTCCTGTACAGGCTGAAATTTCAAGTTATGGGTATACAGGTAAAACAACCTCGGTTCTGCTGAAACACGGAGGAAAAATAATAGACCGCCAAACAGTAAGTTTTGATACGGACACCGACCTGAAACAGATAACTTTTTATGGCAATGCAGAACAAAAAGGCTTGCAGCGCTATACAATTGAAGTGGTGCCGCTCAATGGAGAATTTACGGCCAGAAACAACGCCCGCGATGTGTACATAGATGTAGTAGACGGCAAAGAGAAAATTCTTCTGGTGGCATTGGCTCCGCACCCCGATATTAAGGCTATCAGGGCCATAATTGAGAAAAATGAGCTGTATGAACTAACAGTAAAGGTACTTCAGAGCGATAATATTAATGAAATTGGCACCCAGCCATTTGATGTGCTCATTCTCCACCAGTTACCAGACCTCTACGGTGCAGGCGGTAACCTGCTGAACCGCCTGATGGCGCAGGCAAAGCCCACTTTGTTTATTCTGGGTAATCAATCCAATATTGCTGGTTTTAATGGCATACAGCAAACGCTTAGCATTCTGGCGCAGGCAGGAAGGGCAGATAAAGTGAGCGCAAAATTTAACAGTAGCTTTAACCTTTTTAATCTGGATGGCGATAAACTAAGTATTCTTGAAAAATTACCGCCTCTGTTGGCGCCATTTGGCGAATACCGGCCAGGAACCGGCAGTGAAATTATTCTTTACCAACGTGTAGGGTCAGTGGTTACACCTAAACCGCTGCTGATTGCCAATACTGCTAATGCACGTAAATCGGCTGTTTTAACGGCTGAGGGCATCTGGCAATGGCGTTTGGAAGAGTTTGCCCTGACCGACAAGCAGGAAATTGTAGACGAGGTATTTATGAAAACCCTGCAATTGATTTCTATAAAAGACGATAAACGTAAACTGAGGGTGTATCCGGTGTCAAGAGAGTTTTCGGTAGATGAAAAAATTGTTTTTGAAAATGAAGCCTATAATGATATCTACGAGCGGATATATAACCAGAGCATCAGACTGGAAATAACTGACGAAAAAGGCACTACCAAAAGCTATAACTATACCATCAGCCAGGACAACACCCGTTTTGAAATTTCAGGCCTGGGCGAAGGCGTTTACCGCTACAAGGCCGCAACGCAGGTACTAGGCAAGAGCGAAGAAGTAAGCGGCCAGTTTGTAGTGCAAAATACCGACTTAGAAGACCTCACCCATACCGCCGACTTTAATTTACTGCGCACGCTGGCGCAGCAAAACAAGGGTAAATTTTATGAGGCAGGCCGCCTAAACAATCTGACTGAGTATTTATCAACAAACCAAAGTCCCGATAAAATAAGCAGTATTGAAGAAATGAATGAGTTCATTAATCTAAAATGGGTGTTCTTTGTGCTGCTGGTTCTGGCCAGTGTAGAGTGGGTGTCGCGCAAGTATCTGGGTACTTACTAAAAATCTGGTTTATTCGTAATAAATGATTTTTATATTTTATTAGCGAAAATTAAATTTCAAAAACAGGAGGTTTTTCTCCTGTTTTGTAGTTTTTAGTGAGGTGTTGTATTTTATTTATACCAGTCTTACTTAAGGTATTGTATTTTTTTTAGTCTAATCGCAGTTCAAACTATTCAATTCCGGCACTATCGGTCTGGCATTAATGGCTTCAGCACCGGCTTCAAATGCAGCATTCAAATATCTTTATCAGGCATGGCAACCGCTTCAATTTTTTAAATGAGGTGTTTGTTGACCTTTATCAGATTAACTTCTTGTTTCATGAAATAGGAAATTATAAAACGAAGTTTTGTTTAGATTTGTATCAGATTCAGTAATTTCATTATTCGGTACTTTTTTTTGTGCTTTTATGCCCGGAATCAGTCTTTTTAAATGCGTTTCCGGCAAGTATTTTTTTGCATAATTAAAAGATACCAAGCTTGAAGGAAATAGTATTTTTCCGCGAGAAATGCGTTCAATTTTGTAAATTCTTTGAAATTATTTCTTTAATAATGCTGTTATAGAGTTTGTCGTGTTATTTTGCAATCAGCATGGCGTTTAATTAATTATAAGCAAGTATGAATATAGGAGACAAGGTAAGATTATTACATTCGAAAGAAGAAGGCATCATAACCAGATTTTTAAAAGATAACGTTGTTGAGGTAGAAATTGAAGCCGGCTTTAAATTGCCGGTTTTAAAGAGAGAACTGGCCGTTGTATCAAAAACAGAAACACAGTTTTTTAAACCTGCACCTGTTACGGCAGATAACAAACCCAAAGAAACCAAACCCATCATTAAGGCCGACAAAGGTATTTTTCTGGCATTTGTGCCGGTTAATGAAAAAGAAGTATCTGTTAATATTGTTAATAATACAGACTGGGACCTGCCCTTTGCGCTTACATTAACCACAGACCGCATACATGTAGGCCTGGCAGGCGGCTTAATTAATGCAAAAAGTTATCAGAAATCAAGCCTTGATTTGTTGATTAAAGATATGGAAACCTGGGGAAGTTTCTCTATCAGAGTGCTTTATTTTAACAATGGGCCGTTTGATGAGCGCGCGCCTTTGTTTAAAAAGCTCAGAATCAGAGCCAACACCTGGCCTAATCATAAAAATAAAACACCCATTCTTGAAAGAGAATCGTATTTGTACCAGCTTGACAGCGACGACGCAGAAGCCATACCCACAGAAAAAGCAGAACCTAAGCCAAAATTGGTAATAGATGCCAACAAACTGAAAGAAAGCATGATGGCCCAGAAGTCGGTTGAGACATTGCCTAAAACCTACGAAAAGCCTGCGCCAATGGTAGATTTACACATAGAGCAGCTTACTAAAAACCATAGGACACTCAACAACGCCGAGATGCTTGAGCTGCAGATGAATACTTTTCTGAGCAAGTTTGAACAAGCCATAGCCAGCGGTATGGACGATATAACGTTTATACACGGTGTGGGTAACGGTGTTTTAAGGCAGGAAATCCAACGCCGGTTATCAGGCCATAAGAATGTGGCGTGGTTTGAAGACGCCCAGAAAGAAAAATTTGGTTATGGCGCCACCCGCATTAAGATAAAATAGATTTAAACCTCATGATTTTTTCGTTGTCAAAAACGTTTTGCTCAAAAAAGTACAATTAACAATACCCTATGAAGAAGCTAACAATTGTCTGTTGTTTGTTTGTAAGCGCACTTTTGTATTCAAATCATGAAGCCGTTGCCCAAAAAACGGCAGAACCCGAAGCCCCGGTAGAAAAATACCTGCAAGATTCAGTAAAAGTGGAAAAAGTCTTATCTAATATCAGCATACCATTTAACATTTCGATGGCCGACATCGAAAAGCAAATCAATGCCAGTATCTCCGGGCTTATTTACGAAGATAACAGCTATACCGACAATAATAATGACGACTTTAAATGTAAGGTCTGGAAAAAATCTAATATTATTATTACAGCAGCCACCAATGATGTTTTTGATTTCACGGTTCCGCTGAAAGTATGGGCAGAGCAGGGTATCGGCGCCTTTGGCTTCAAAAAGTACATTCCTGTTGAGTTTGAAATCAACATGAAGTTCTCAACAAGGTTTACCATCAGGCCAGACTGGGCCGTTCAGACCTCAACATCGCCCAACGGTTACCAGTGGATTACCAAGCCTAAAGTTAACCTGGGTATAGATATTCCGATAGATTTCATTATCGGTAAAATAATAGATAACAATCAGTCAGGTTTTGCGCGCTCAATAGATGATGCCGTTGCCAAAAATCTGTCAATCAAGCCTTATGTTATACAGGCATGGAACGCCGCCCTGCAACCGTATCAGGTGTCGGCAGAATACCGGACCTGGGTTAAAATAACGCCGCTTGAGGTGTTGATGACCCCACTGGTAACCGCCGGAAGAAACGTAAGGTCGGTGCTTGGTTTAAAGGCTTACACCGAAACCATTACCGGCGAAAAGCCATTCGCTCCGTTTTCTGTAAGCACTATACCTAATCTGAAACTGGTGCAGAGCATACCAAACGATTTTCAGGTGGGGTTAATGAGCGACGTGCCATTTACAGAAGCCGCCGCCATTGCCAAAAAAATGTTTGTTGGCCAGGTGTATGATTTCAAAGACGGTAAATATAAAATAGAAGTAACCGATCTTGATATTTATGGTAGTGACGAGTATCTGGTTATTAAGGCCATGATAAAAGGCAAACTGAAAGGCACTATATACATAAAGGGTATCCCGGTTTACAGCCCGGCCAGAAAAAGCATAGTCTTGAGCAATACCCAGTTTGATATCAAAACCAAGAATATACTGGCCAGGGCGGCATCGTGGCTGTTAGAAGGCAAAATGGTGAAAATGATTGAAGAACAATATGGCCTGCCAATAGATGAGCTGCTCGCTTATGCCAAACAAAACGTTGAGTCTGCCATGAACACCGAGTACAAAAAAGGAGTGAAGCTGGCCGGAAAGATTGAAAGCGTAACGCCAGATAAAGTTTATCTGACACCGTCAAGCATTGTTGCGGTGGTTGTTGCCAAAGGAAAAGTTGAATTGAAGGTAGACGGAATGTAAGGGGGGCGTATCGCATAAAAATTAATTAGTTTATTTTTGGCGAAGTTTAATGAGTCAGGAAACTGCTAATGACCCAGCCACCGAAATAAGAATATTTTTTTTAAATATTGTTTGCCAGCAGGGGAGTTTCTACCTTTGTGTGCAGAAAAAAGCGGGCCGTCTTATCGCTGCTACAAGGTGCAAACCGAAGAGTTGAGGAAAGTCCGAACAGTGCAGAGCATCATGCTACCTAACGGGTAGGGGGGAATCGGGCGACTGATTGCCTACAGCCAGTGCCACAGAAAATATACCGCCGCAAGGTAAGGGTGAAAAGGTAGGGTAAGAGCCTACCGCTTGTCTGGTGACAGACAGGGCATGGTAAACCTCATGAACTGAAAGACCAAATAAACCGACACAGCCATCTGCAAAGATAGCTTAAGGGCTGCTCGCCCGAGTCGGAGGGTAGGTTGATAGAAGCAGCAGGCAACTGTTGTTCCAGATAAATGATAAGACTTTAGCAGAAATGTTAAAGACAGAATTCGGCTTACAGGCTCGCTTTTTTCTTCTTTAGATACCTTATAAAGTTAAAATAGGTTATAGTCATAAAAAATCCTTATGAAACTTTGATTTCGTAAGGATTTTTTATAATTTTGCAGTCCAAAAAATGCGCAAAGGGGACGGGTTCCCCATTAAAACAGAAAAAAATGGCAGTTAAAATCAGATTAGCAAAAAGAGGACGCAAAAAAGCTCCATTGTATGACATCGTAGTAGCTGACGCTCGTTCACCACGTGATGGTAAATTTATCGAGAAATTAGGTCAGTACAATCCTCAATCTACCCCTGCGGGCATCATATTGAAAGATGAGAGAGCCCTTTACTGGTTAATGGTAGGTGCAGAACCAACCGATACCACCCGTAAAATCTTGTCAGTAAAAGGTATATTGCTTAAAAAACACCTTCAGGTTGGTGTAAATAAAGGAGCCATTACTCAGGATGTAGCAGATGCTCGTTTCGAGTCTTGGTCTAAAGAAAGACAAGAAAACCGCGAATCAAGAATTGCCAAACTTTCTGAAGGCAAAGATGCAGCTAAAAAAGCAGCATTTGAAGCAGAACGTAAAAAACGCGCTGATATGGAAGCCGCTCAGCAAAAAGTTATTGCTGACGCTGAAGCAGCTGCCGCCGCTGCAGCAGCCCCTGCTGAAGAAGAAGCGCCTGCAACAGAAGCAACTGAAGAATCAGCAGAAGCATAATTCGGAGATTCCATCTAACGAAATTATAAAAAATCCTCGCCCAAAAGCGGGGATTTTTATATTGAATCAAAAATGTTATGACAAAAGAGGATTGCTATATATTAGGTAAAATAACCAAAACTCATGGTCTGAAAGGCGAACTGGCCATCTGGCTTGATGTTGATTATCCTGAAGACTACGAAGAGCTTGATTCTGTTCTGCTTGAAATAAAAGGAGAGCTGGTGCCTCATTTTGTAGAAGAAATCCAGATTAGACCTGCCAAGTCTATCATCAAGTTTGAAGACATAGATACCATAGAAGAGGCGCAAAAACTCGTAAACTGTGATATTTATCTGCCGGAAGACAACCTGCCTGAGCTGGAAGACAACGACCAGTTTTATTACCATGAGATTATCGATTTCACGGTAGTAGACAACGTAAAAGGTAAACTGGGCAAAGTTCTGGCTGTGTATACATCAGACCGCCAGGACCTCATAGCTATGCATTATGAAGGCACAGAAATACTGATTCCGATTAATGACGACATAGTAAAGACAGTTGACCGCGACAAAAAAGAGTTGTACACGCATTTGCCGGAGGGGCTAATGGAGGTTTATCTGGACAATAGCAACCTACAGCCCGACGATGAAGACGACGACGAGCCAGAAGCATCCTGATAAATAAAATGGAAAACATTACACAGGCACATACAGGCACTACTGAAAACAGCGGTATTCGTATTGATATTATATCATGCGTACCCCGTTTGCTAGACAGTTATTTTGACCACTCAATATTGAAGCGGGCAAGAGAAGCCGGGCATGCCGAAGTGCATATCCATGACCTGCGCGACTACTCTGAAAACAAACACCGCCAGGTAGACGATTACGCGTTTGGTGGCGGAGCAGGTATGGTGTTAGGTATTGAGCCTATTGCCAAATGTATTCGCCATTTGCAGTCGGGTAGAGCCTATGACGAAGTTATTTATATGACACCAGACGGCGATGTGTTCGACCAGAAAACGGCCAACAGGCTTTCAATGACACACAACCTCATTATTCTGTGCGGGCACTACAAAGGCATTGACGAGCGCGTGCGCGAACATTTCATTACCAAAGAAATATCAATCGGCGATTACGTCTTATCAGGTGGCGAATTACCCGCCGCTGTTGTATCAGATGCCATCATCAGGCTCATACCCGGTGTTTTAAATGATGAGACCTCAGCATTGACCGATTCTTTTCAGGATAACCTGCTGGCACCGCCGGTATATACCAGACCGGCAGAATTTGAAGGCATGAAAGTGCCGGATGTGCTGCTTTCGGGTCATGAGAAAAAAATTAACGACTGGCGCCTTGAACAATCTATCAAACGTACCCAACAGCGCCGCCCTGACCTGCTAAATTAAGGTAGCCTTCTGCTGGCATGGGCATAAGGGCTTACCCAGGTTCTCGCCTGAGTAAAAAAATCTACATTCTTCATACTAATTACAGTCAAAAATTGCATTCTTTCAGGTGGTGTATTTTTTTGGGGCTAAACCTTAGCGAAGGTTTATTGCTCACTTAAAAACATTTTACAGCCATGAAACGAAAAGTTTTTGTACCTCTTGCTTCACTAATTCTTACTTTCTTTATCATTACACAAGCCAGTATGGCAGCTACTGAAACCCCGGTAAAAGATGCGGCCAAAGTTGAAACAGTAAAAGCTGAAAAACTCGAATCAGCTGAAGCCAAGGCTATAATGGCACGGCTGGAAGAAATTAAGGCAATGGATAAGAAAAGCATGACAACGCATGAGAAAAAAGCATTACGCAAAGAAGTAAAAGCGCTTAAAACACAAATGGCCGAGCTTGGCGGAGGTGTTTATATCTCGGCGGGTGCGTTAATCGTAATTCTACTTCTGATATTGTTATTGTAACCAAATTAAACCAAATGCCAGCGCAATGGAAGCAAACCAACAACCCAAACCAGAAGCAGAAGAGGTGCAGTTTCCCGGGTATCCGAAGTATCCGGCCTCAGAAGATATTTATGCCAGAGGTATAAAACAAGAAGCACTAGACCCGGAAAACCCAACGCAAGACAAAGCGCCCAATGAAATTGACCGTCTGGCGTGGAACGAAGCAGATGGCACCTCTGAGGCCTCTGGTGATGACCTGGATGTGCCCGGTGCAGAGCTTGATGATGCCGACGAGGCCATTGGAAAAGAAGACGAAGAAAATAATTATTATAGCCTGGGAGGCGACAATCATACTGATCTTGAAGAATCTCAAAGCGATGTTACAGACAATGAATAAGTATATTAGCAAACAGAGTTTAATGAAAATACTGAAAGAACTGGTGCTTTTCGGGGTATTAATTCCTTTGGCACTGGCTGGTCTCAGTTGTTCGGGTCAAATTATTACCACCCCTCCGCCACCTGCTGTGGTTGAGGTTGCCCCCGGGCCACCTACTCCCAGTTACGTCTGGATTCCCGGTCATTATGTTGCCCGGGGTGGCACTTACGTATGGCGCAATGGTTACTACCGTCAGGCTCCGCGTTACAGAAAAGTTTGGGTTCAGGGCCGGTATGTGCAATCACCCCGTGGATACGTCTACAAAAAAGGTCATTGGCGGCGGTAATTCAATCATTCAAAAATTAAGGCTCATATTCCTTTTTCTGCCAGGCAGAAAAAGGTTTTTGAGCATTTTTTGTTGTTTACGTATAGCAACAACGCTGGCCTGGTAGTTCTTAAAAAATTTACAGGTACCGCACAGTTAAAAAATTATGTTGCTACATACATCTGGCTGATATTAATAGACTATTGAATTTGTTTATTTGTGCATATTTTATTAAATTTGTAATATTACTATTAAAAATAGTGCAAAAAAATATCTAAATAGTCATATTTATTCTACTAAAAAAAGTAAATCTTAAGGCTAATGGCTGAGGAAACAGAAAATCTAATCCCAGAATCTTCCAACAACGGCACAATTATCCCAATCAACATCGAAGACGAAATGCGCGGCGCCTACATTGATTATTCAATGTCGGTTATTATTTCGCGTGCCTTGCCTGATGTTAGAGACGGACTAAAACCGGTTCATCGTCGAGTTTTATACGGAATGGCAGAACTGGGTGTATATCACAACCGCCCTTATAAAAAATCGGCTCGTATTGTAGGAGAGGTGTTGGGTAAATATCACCCGCATGGAGACAGCTCGGTTTATGACACCATGGTGCGTATGGCTCAGGAATGGTCGTTACGCTACACATTGGTTGACGGACAAGGTAACTTTGGTTCAATAGACGGCGACTCACCCGCAGCTATGCGTTATACTGAGGCTCGTCTGAAAAGAATAGCTGAAGAACTACTGGCAGATATCAACAAAGAAACAGTTGATTTTCAGCCCAACTTTGACGATTCGTTAGAAGAGCCATCAGTAATGCCGGGTAAAATACCTAATTTATTATTGAATGGTTCTGCAGGTATTGCCGTAGGTATGGCCACTAACATGGCCCCTCACAACCTTACTGAGGTTGCAGATGGTATAACTGCATATATTGATAACAACGATATTACGGTTGAAGAACTGATGCAGTTTGTTAAAGCGCCCGATTTCCCGACCGGAGCCATTATTTATGGTTACAGCGGTGTAAAATCAGCTTTTGAAACCGGTCGCGGCCGTATCGTTCTGCGTTCTGTAGCCAATTTCGAGGTCTCTAAAACAGGTAAAGACCAGATTGTAGTAACCGAGATTCCGTATATGGTCAATAAGGCCATGATGATTGAGAAAACCGCTCAGCTCATCAACGAAAAGAAAATCGAGGGTATTTCAGACATCAGAGATGAGTCAGACCGTGAAGGGATGCGCATCGTTTATGACCTCCGTAAAGATGCCGTACCAAACGTGGTTCTTAATAACCTTTATAAATATACGCAGCTTCAATCATCTTTCAGTATCAATAACGTGGCGCTGGTTAAAGGCCGTCCGGTTACGCTCAATCTGAAAGACATGATTAAGTACTACGTAGAGCATAGGCTTGAAATTGTAACCAGACGTACGCAATACGATTTAAAAGAAGCCGAAAAACGTGCACATATATTAGTCGGCTTGTTAATAGCCCTCGATTACATTGATGCCGTTATTAGCTTTATCCGTGGTTCAAGAGACGCCGACGAAGCCAGGACAGGCTTGATGAAAGGCGATTTCATGACACCCGAACAAAGACAGGAATTCCTGACGGTTGGTCTTCAACGCCTGCAGATTGTTGATGCCTTTAATTCTGAAGCTGCCGAAACGGGTAATATTCTGAGCGAGGTGCAGGCAAAAGCCATTCTGGATATGCGTTTGCAACGTTTGGTAGGTCTGGAAAGAGACAAGATAACTGCCGAATTTGATGAAATTAAAAATATCATTCTTGACTTACGTGATATCCTAGGTTCGGAAGAAAGAAAACGCAACATCATCAAAGATGAGTTGGCTGAACTGAAAGCCAGATACGGCGACGAAAGACGCTCTAAAATTGAAATGGCCGCCGGTGAATTCAGCATTGAAGATATGATACCTGACGATGAAATGCTGGTAACTATCTCTCATCAGGGGTATATTAAACGTACGCCATTGCAGGAGTACCGCACACAGGGCAGGGGTGGCACCGGGTCAAGAGGTGTAAAAACCAAAGATGAAGATTACACCGAGCATCTTTTTGCAGCTACCAACCATAATTACCTGTTGTTTTTCACCAAAAAAGGTAAATTATTCTGGCTCAGAGTTTTTGAAGTTCCGGAAGGCAGCAAAACCGCCAAAGGAAGAGCCATACAGAACCTGATAAATATTGAAGCCGACGATAAGATTCAGGCAGTGTTGAACGTTTCTACACTTACCGACGAAGACTATATCAACAATAATTATATCGTGATGTGTACCGAAGAAGGTACCGTGAAGAAAACCCTTCTGGAAGCCTATTCTCGTCCGCGTCAGGGTGGTATCATTGCCATCAACATCAATGAAGGCGACAACCTGCTGGATGTTGCCCTTACCAACGGCGATAACAACATTGTAATTGCTGCCAAAAACGGTAAAGTGGTTCGTTTCCATGAGTCAGGTACGCGTCCGATGGGCCGTACAGCCACCGGTGTAAGAGGTATATCTTTAGACGAAGGCGACCGCGCCATTGGTATGGTTTGTGTTTCCAGAGCAGATACCCAGTTACTGGTGGTATCAGAAAAAGGCTACGGAAAACGCTCTGATATTGAAGATTACCGCATTACCTCAAGAGGTGCCAAGGGTGTTAAAACGCTGAATATCACCGATAAAACAGGTGCGCTGGTAGCCATTAAAGAAGTAACCGATGATGACGATCTGATGATTATCACCAAAAACGGTATTGCCATACGCAGTAAAGTGGCCGACCTCCGGGTAATGGGCCGTAATACCCAGGGTGTAAGACTTATCCGCCTTAACGAAACAGACCATATTGCCTCTGTAACCCGTATCATCAGAGAAGATGATGAGGAAGAAGAAGGCACTGGCGCTGAAATAGTAGAAAGTGCCGAATAATGCCCGGTAAAGAGTAGGAGGGTTGTCTACTTTTTATGTTAATACTTTGTTAATTTCCTGAAAATCCCTATTTTTCGCGAAATTAAATTGTCTAACCCTAAGCATTTTAATATTTTTAAAAAATTAACAGAAATATGAAAAAAACCATTTTTGTGTCTGTCTTATCTATGTTTACGGCAGGCGTATTTGCACAATCAGGACTTGATAATCAACTTAAAGATGCGCAATGTAAGTCAGCAGCCGACGAAATTGCCAAAGGAGAAAAAGCAAGTCAGGATGCCAAAAAAGGTGCAAAATCATCTACCTGGGTTAAGCTTGCCGCGGCTTATGAAGACATGGCCATTAACTGCGGAAAAGACTCAATGGCATCAGAAAAAGCATATAATGCCTATAAAAAGGCACTTGAAGTAGAAGCTGGCGGTAAAGGCACCAAAGAAATTGAGGCAGCGCTTACAAGTCAGAAAATTTATTCTGCACTGATGCAACAGGGTGCTGGTTTCTATAACGGTAAAAACTTTACCAGCGCACTTAAATTATTCAGAATTGCCTCAGAAGTAAGCCCAAAAGATACTACGGCTTCTTTGTACACAGGTATTGTTGCGCAATTGGCTAAAGATAACGAGGCCGCTAAAATCTATTTCAATAAGTTTATTGAGCAAGGTGGTAAAGATGCAGCCGTATTCTACAGCTTATCTGAAGTGTACAAAAACGAAAAAAATACAGCTAAAGCTGTAGAAGTACTTAAAAAAGGTATCGCTTCAAACCCTGGCGACAAAGATTTGAAAGGTACACTTGTAAACCTTCAGTTGTCTAGCGGTAATTCTGAAGAAGCTATCAATGAGTTGAAAAAACTGATTGAAGCCGACCCTACAAACGTAAACAATATGCTAAACCTGGCTATTCTTTACGATAACGGCGGTAAAAAAGAAGAAGCGCTTGGCTGGTACAAAAAAATATTGGCTATTGACCCAACCAACTACGATTGTAACTTCAACCTGGGTGTGTTCCACTTCAACCAGGCTGTTGAAATCAAGAAAGAGGTTGATAAAATGGACATGAAAGAGTACCAAAAGAATGGCAAAGCCGTAGAAGACAAAGCCTGTGCCAAATTTGGTGAAGCAAAACCTCACTTTGATATTTGCAAATCTGTAAGAGAAAAAGAAGGTAAAGCGTTAGATCAGGACCTGACAGACAACCTAAACAGTTTAACAACTGTGCTTGAACAATGTTCTAAAAGAAAATAACCAGTTTCAGAACTGAATATATATAAAAACCCTTAGCGTTGTCTAAGGGTTTTTTTTATGCACGGTTTATTGGTTTGCTCAGAATTGATTATTCCGTACCAACGTACGGTAATTTTTTTTCATGCAAATCTCAGGTACAGCCTTAACTTTCAGAATCTGCCGTTTTATAGACAAATAATCATTGAATGATCCATATAAAATTAGCAGTCAATGATAATGTAGAAAGAAGTACATAAATATAAACACGCAGCTCAGGTATGTAACTTAGGGGAGTTTTAGAAGATTCTATTTAACATAATATAAATTATATAACAAATACATCTTTAACTTGATATGCCTGAGAATTGGCTATTTCGGTTTGTACTGATATATTATGAAGGTATTCAATTCTCATTAAAAACAAAAAAAGGCATTTCAACTAAGAAATGCCTTTAATGCCTTTGGTTTTCTACCAACTTTCTTTCTCATTTTTACTTTCTCTGGTCTTTCTTTAATTTTCTTTTCTTCAAAGAAAACACCAAGCGCTTCAATGATTATATCTTTCTGCGACATCCCTTCCCAATATCCGTAATCTTTCATGGTTTCAACCAGTTCATTCGGGCAATCGAATGTAACTTTGGTCGACGGCCCGTTGTCTTGCAATGCCATCAATGCCTGCTGGCTTCCGTTTGGTGCAGAAGCCGGTGTACCTGTGGCTTGTTCAGTACTTTTGGTTGGAACTAAACTTTCAAATGTAAAATTTCTATTTTTTGCCATTTTTCTAAAATTTTAGTTGAACAGTATATAACGCAAACCTTATTAATTATTTGCGTTGAAACTGTCTAGAATTTCCTTAGTTAATTTATAATAATCCATTGCTCCGTTGCTATCTGGTGCGTACGAGAAAATATCCTGTCCGCTTGCCTGTGCTTCCGATATCGCAATGTTGTCTCTGATAGTTGTAGAAAAAAACGAATCACCTAATTGCTTTTTGGTGGCTTCTATAATCTCGTTGCTCAGCTTCTTATTGATTCTCGGGTTGTAGCGTGTTGCAAAAACACCACCTAATTTTGTTTGAGGGCTTATTAACTGCAGCTCTGACGAGTACGATAAAAAATTTCTTAGCCCTTCATAACTCAGGTACTCTGCCTGCAGTGGCACCATGTAAAGGTCGCAGGCAATGAGCGCTATTCTTGTCATCCCTGAAAGTGTGGGCGGACAATCAATCATGATGTAATCATAATTCTTTTTAATTTTCTCCAGTAGCAGTTTCAGGTTGAACGGAAAAACCGGTGATGCTTTAATTACATCTTCTTTGGTGTTTAGTTCGGCTGCACTTGGCAGCAGGTCGCCGATGGGAGTATTAATCACTACACTTTCAAATGGCAGCTCTCCACTCAAATAATTACCAACATGGTTTTTGCCTACCTGTGTTTCCAGAATACCAAAGCACCTGGTTAAACTGGCCTGGCCATCAAGATCAATAAAAAGCACACGAGCGTTTGCAAACTTCTGGAAAGCGGCACCAAGGTTCTGGGTTGATGTAGTCTTACCTACCCCCCCTTTGTTGTTTACTACACTAATTGTCATTGGTTGTATAAGAATAATAATGTGTGGCAATATAGAACAAATCAACCGGAGTAACAATACTAAAATAATAACTTTTATTAATAATAACTACTTTACGATAAGTATAGAATGTTTTAAGTAAAATATAAATTATTTAAGTAAAATAAATACTAAATAATTATATATATACATTTAGTTTAGTATTTATAATAGCATATTGTACTAATACAATTAACTAATAATTCTATAATTATATAAAATACAAAAAAAAACATTAGTAAATACAAAATAAAATGTTCAGTAAAAATATAACATTATATACTTATTTATAATAACAAATACTTCTATTAATATTGTTAGATTTAAATAATTATATAAAATTTAAACTTACCTATTTAATTATACTTACTAATATTTAATTAATTTTTTATATTTAAATAAAGTACAATAATTTATAAAAAGTATTAAAAGTTAAAATAGTAATTAATGAATATTTAAAATAATAAGTAGTATTTATATTATTAGTACATGGTAAATTTAAAAAACAGAAAATGCGCCTTTCTGGCGATTTCTGTGTGTTGTTTAGGCATTGATACGTCTGGCGGGTTAAAAGTTTCTTAAATCGGCTATTTGAGGCCTTAAAACAGGTCTACTTTTCTTGGTTTTAACCAGACTCAGGATAGAACCTGAATTTTCAAGTTTCGTACACCGCAAACCGACCAGCAAACCAGAAGTTTTAAAACCTGGCAAGAAATCTTAAAGCGCCTAAATGACCTGGCTCAGGCAATCTGAAAATTGAATTTAACCAGTTGTTCATTTTACTTTTGGACCCCCACACACTCAAGGCTTTAACCAGAACCTTTGGCGATTGAACGAAATCTCAAATTTTTATTACCTGTAAATTAAATGAGCCGACTTTGGCAAAAGGTATTCAGCTTGTTCTTCATCACTAAACAACTCAATTGATTAGCCGGAGATTCTTAACTAATCAGGAATAAGTATACACCTGCACAAAACCTGCCTTACACGCACTTGGACTAATTTAGTTTACCTGCCTTGCTTTGTTAACTTCTAAAAGCCTGGCCGCTCTAAAACAGAGCAGGGTTGCCTCTGTAAGTTCCCTACATTATAGAACTTAAAGGTTGTAATAAATCAGGGCTTATAAATACACTCGTAAAACTTAGCCGTGTCTGAATGAAATGCTACATGTCTTACGCCTTCCTTCATGTTACCTTTAAGCACCTTCGTGGTAAGGCTTGATTTGAAAAAGCCAATTAAATTTTTGCATTTCAAAAACTCAATAAATTCAAGGGCAGAAAGTTCATTGAATACTATAAATAATTTTAAACCATTTATTAAGTATAATATTATTCTATTTTTTTATACTAATGTTATAATAATGTTTTATTAGTTAGTATAATAATTAATAATACTAAAAATACTTTTTATTTATTTTATAACATTTAAAACAATCAAAAAGTATAAAACAATGTATTTAAAATATTTAGTATGTAAAGTTTTAATAATAAATAAAGTATAAACCATGTTTATTGGTTTATAAGTTTTTATTTTAAATAAACATATAATTGTTTTATGTCTATTAAATAATACTGTTTTAATATTTAATATAATACGCTTCAAACTTTAAATAATTAAGAGTAAGTAATTTTAAATTAGAATTTACTTACTGGTTTAATTTAATAATAAGATAAGTAATTATTAATAAAACCATTCTAATTAAATGAACAATACTATTTATTTATAATTAACCTGTAGTATCTTTTTATTTAATTAATCAATTTGAATAGTAAGAAACTTTTTAACTGGTTATTACCAATCATACTATTATCACAGATTAACCTTTTGGTAATATTTTTTATAACTGTACTTTTTTTTACAACTAATCTTTCTGATACATTTAAACAGGCTGATACTTCAGATTCCTTTTCATTTGTACTACCTGTATAAATTTATCTTCCTGACCTTCAGTTGTAGCTGCCTGCAACCAATCTGGCTTTACGTCGTACCTAAGGCGGCTGAGCTTTCAGGCATTTATGATATTCTGTATTCCTTTTACCAATTGGCTCTAAAATTTATCAGGCATTGCTGGCTTCAAAAACCTGAGTATAGCCATCAGTATATACAACAATGATTCTTGCTACGCTTCCGTGACCTAAATTGGGCAAAATAGAGCCGTTGAGATTTGAATACATCGGGGGATTTTCCGTGTTTTTTCTTTCGTTTAAATCTCGCGAACCATTAACTGGCTTTTTTTGCGCTATAACAGCTTGATTATTAAGGCTTTGTGCGGGCTGCTGTCCTTCATTTTCTTCGTCTTCCAGAAACCAGTCAAAACCCAGTTCGGGGTATCTTTTGTATATTTTCTGTACAATTTCAAGGCTGGGCTTATTTCTATCAGATAAAATGTGAGATATGCTGGGTCTGGGTACTCCAATTTCATCAGCAAACTTGGTGGAAGTTAAATCCTTGTCATTGATAAAGCGACGTATCTTTTCGTTTAATTTCATAAACTGTAAATTTATAAATGTAATCTATTATTGTTTAATACATTAAACATATTTATATCTACGAATTAACTATATTAAACTTATTGTGTACAAATATAAATAGTTTACAAATACAAATCAAGCTCTTTTGTAAATAATTAAATGTCTATTGTAAATATGTTCACTATTGGTTTGACGTAGGGCATAAATGCTTGTTTATCAGCACATTAAATAATTTACCATTTATATACGATTAACTATGTATTTAAAGGCAGATAGAAAATATAAATCTTAAGCGGATAAATACACCTGATGGGTGTCACTGATAATAGAAAGACAGAGTAACGAGACGATTTCATCTTACATTTAATATTGTATAGAAATATTGAAAAAAAAATGTAGAATAGTACTTGCGCGTTAAATCTTGTAAACTACCTTTGTAAAAGATTTACGTGCTTTTTAAAATGATCATTGAAGATAAAATTAAGTAAAGGTTTAATTTGTAGGTAGAAATGCCAACAATTTGGGATTCAATCGTCAGAAAGTCCAATCATGCTTTAGATTGGGCTTTTTTTATTGCTCTGTAGTTACTGCTCCTAAACAACCTCTTCTATAAACAAAGGTAATTATTTCTAGTGTATCTCTCTGCCGGGTGTCTAAGCCGGTAATTTAAAATAATCAATTATTATAGCTTACCTGGGTGCCTTTATAGCATAATTGTTGTAAATACCTGTCCATATAGACTAATTGCTAGTAAATTACATTAAAAATAAGTCATTTATTTATGTAATTTTCATTTGTAACGTATATGTATTGTAAATTGCACTATTAATGCTTGTAAACAATAAAGGGCTGACAGAATAACTGCCAGCCCTTTATTGTTATAACTTTAATTTATGTTTCTAAACTGACACATTATTTTCTCTTAAGGCATCATTCAATGATGTTTTAAGATCAGTACTTGTTTTTCTTTGGCCAATAATTAAAGCGCAAGGTACGCCAAAATCGCCGGCCGGGTACTTTTTAGGCAACATACCTGGTATAACAACCGAGTTGTCTGGCACGTATCCAACGTATTCTTTGCCCGTATTTACGTCTATAATCTTAGAACTGCTGGTTATGGTAACACCTGCCCCTAAAACGGCTCTTTTGCCGATTCTGGCGCCTTCTACAACTATACAGCGTGACCCGACAAAGGCGCCGTCTTCAATGATTACCGGCGATGCCTGAGCAGGTTCAAGCACCCCTCCGATACCCACACCACCGCTCAGATGTACATCTTTTCCTATCTGGGCGCAGCTTCCAACAGTAGCCCAGGTGTCTACCATTGTGCCTGAATCTACATAAGCGCCAATGTTTACATAAGACGGCATCAGGATAACACCTTTAGCCAGATATGAGCCATAACGGGCCACAGCAGGAGGCACAACGCGCACGCCAATCTGGTCATATCCGGTTTTTAGTTTCATTTTATCGTGGTATTCAAATATGCCCACTTCCTGAATACTCATTTGCTGAAGCGGGAAATATAGAATAATTGCTTTCTTTATCCAGTCGTGGGTTGTCCAGCTGCCATCTTCATTGGGGCTGGCAACACGAATAATTCCATCATTAACTTCACTTATAATTGTTTCAATTGCACTCTTGGTGGCCGGGTCGTTTAACAGGCTTCTATCGTCCCACGCAGCTTCAATAATTGTTTTTAATGACATTGAGATTGGTGATTTAAAACATTAATTAATAATATGTAATCGTCTGATAATGTGCTTGTTACTAAATAATTTTAAGGATATTTTAAGTTGTTTTTTGGCCGTTCCTATTTGCTGCAAATTTAGGGCTATATTATTAGATAAACAACATCTCCCCTGTTTTAAGTCATTCTACCTTACGCACGCAGCATTATAAAATGTAGAGTATCCGGCAGATAAACTGACAAAAATAGTGAAGTCTTTAGCAAAATAAAGACTAAATAATTTAGACTTAGTATTACCAATTTAGTATTGATTAGCTAACGTGATTAGTTGTCGTGTGTTTGCTAATTAGTAAGTTTGCAATTAGATTACTAATTTTCGTTAACTACCTATTATTTAAGTCAATAAGCAAAGAAATGTAAAAATGCTACTAAATAAATGAAAGGATGCTGTGATGGAAGAGATTGAGCTGAAGATGTTGCGAGTTACGGGTAACGAAGGAGGATTCAAATTTTATGGTGTTACCCGCTCGGCTCTTTTAATTAAATTAGTTTTAGAAGGCTTAGTATTTTAGTAGACTTTAGTTTTTTGTTCACTAGCCTTTTGGTTCATGTAGGTTTTTATCTCATTAAATTCAACCGGATAATAATCATATCCGTTAATGCCTACATCCATTGTCAGATTCTCATGGTCATAAGGCAGCCTATGATGCGTATGCCCAAAAAGATGCCAGCTGCCGTGGTGTTTTCTGTCCCATTCTCTCAAACAGAAATGATTCAGAACAATCCATTGGGTGTCTATTTTAATAGTTTTTTGTTCACCCAGATACTCGCCCCATCTTTCATACAGCTTGATGGTATCGTAATAGTCATGATTCCCCTTAATAAAGAACTTCTTACCATTTAGGCGCTTTAAAAGTTGTTCGATACGGTATTTGTCTTTCGAGAATGCAAAATCTCCTAAAAAATAGAAGTGGTCTTCTTTGCTTACCTGGCTGTTATGCCTTTTAATAATGGCCTCGTTCATCTGATCTATTGTTGCGAACGGCCTGTTGTCATACCTCAGAATATTTTGGTGGTCAAAATGATAATCTGAGCTAAAAAAATGTTTCATTGTGGTTTTTAAAGTAAAAAAATATATAATGTTTAAATGGTTTCATATCATTAACTGGCTGATTAAAAATGAGTTTTACTGAACTAAATACAGCTGTAATTAATTGTATCTATAGCGATTAAAGTTTTTAAACCTTGTTTGGGTTTAATACTTAAATGCCCGTTTTACCTAATATACGAAATTTTTCTCAATTTTAAAAATGAAAGTTTTGCTTTTATGCCGTTAAAATTGGGGCTTACGTATAGATGAATGATAAATTGTATAATACTTTTATGGTAAGTGAAGCTATTTTGGCCTGGGGTTTACCTGTTGGCGTTCGCATTTATGGAAGCTTTCATTGAATATTACCAATATTTAATCCTTAAAATAAGCTCTCTTTTCGTGAATAGAAAAAATCTTCTTAACTTGCAAAATCGTACCACTTAAACCAATATATTTTAAAATGTCTAAAATTAAAGTAGCTATTAATGGATTTGGCCGAATTGGTAGACTTGCCTATCGCCAGATTTACAACATGGAAGGAATTGATGTAGTTGCGATTAACGATTTAACGAGTCCTTCGGTACTAGCTCATTTACTAAAATATGATAGTGCCCAGGGTCGATTTGATGCCGAAGTAAAGTCTACTGACAATAGCGTAATAGTAAATGGTGAAGAAATTAAAATCTATGCGCAAAGAAATCCGGCTGAGATTCCTTGGGGTACTCATGAAGTAGATGTTGTACTTGAATGTACAGGATTCTTTACTGATAAAGATAAAGCCGCTGCTCACTTAACTGCCGGCGCTAAAAGAGTAATTATCAGCGCACCTGCAACCGGTGACCTTAAGACGATTGTGTACAACGTAAACCACAACATTCTTGACGGTAGCGAAACCATCATCAGTTGTGCAAGTTGTACTACCAACTGTCTGGCTCCGATGGCAAAAGCCCTTAACGATAACTTCGGTATTGTGCTTGGAAGCATGACAACCGTTCACGCCTACACTAACGACCAAAATACACTAGATGCGCCGCATCCGAAAGGCGATCTACGCAGAGCAAGAGCTGCCGCAGCTAACATTGTACCTAACAGTACTGGTGCTGCCAAAGCAATTGGCCTTGTATTGCCTGAGTTGAAAGGTAAACTGGATGGTGGTGCGCAACGTGTACCAACTATTACTGGTAGCTTAACAGAGTTGACTGTTGTTCTTGAAAAAACTGTTACATTGCAAGAGGTTAACGCCGCAATGAAAGCAGCAAGCAATGAAAGCTTTGGCTATAATGAAGATGAAATTGTAAGTAGCGATATCATTGGTATTACTTACGGAAGTTTGTTTGATGCCACGCAAACCAAAGTTGTTACCGTTGGTGATAAACAACTGGTAAAAACTGTTAGCTGGTATGATAACGAAATGAGCTACGTTAGCCAATTGGTTAGAACCGTAAAATACTTTGCAACACTTATCTAGTAGGTAGATATAGTTTGCTTAAAACAAAGGCCTGTTCATTTCATTGAGCAGGCCTTTTGTTTTTATGGCCTGGCGGCCAGGTAATTGATTTTAAAGCCTTTCTCTACAAATAGCTTTTCGTAATGCGTTACGATGTCGTAGTGTTCTGCCAGCAGGTCTGATTCATATAAATCGGTGGTCTGGCGAAGGATAGTGAAGCCGGCTTCAGGAATAGTGCCCAGTGAGTATTCAAACAAACCGCTGTTATCTGTCTTGAAAAAGAAGTTACCGTCAGGCTTCAGTATCTTTTTATAGAGTGCCAGAAATGCCGGATTCGTTAATCGCTTCTTTTCTTCTTTGTCGCGGGGCTGTGGGTCCGGGTGTATCAACCAAATTTCGTCAACCTCGTTTTCTTCAAAAAATTCTTCCAGAAAATTGATAGGTGTACGCAAAAAAGCAACATTACTCAGGTTATTTTCAATGGCTCGCTTGCTTCCACGGGCAATTCTGTCGCCCTTTATATCAATTCCGATAAAGTTTTTATCCGGAAACTGTCTGGCCAGCCCAATAGAATATTCACCTTTGCCGCAGGCCAGTTCAAGCACAATGGGGTTATTGTTTTTGAAATATATCTCTCTCCAGCGGCCTTTAATGGTTGTGTAAAGCTCTTTGCCTCTCTCAATTACATTTTCTGCCTGGGCATTATGTATAAACCTCGGTAATTTTTGTCTTGCCACTCTCCTATTTATTTTATTGATACTTTATAAAAGTATTGTTAATATTATTAATGATTATGAAATCTTGTTTAAATACTTTAAATGTTGTGTTTTCAGGCGTTTTTGGGGTACCTAGCCTATTTAAAGCGCTAAATACTTTTTATAAAAAACAATACAGTTTATGTTTTTAAAAAATATAAAAAGTATTGAAAGTTATAGCTCGTTTAACTCTGCAACTACAAATGTGCTGCCACCAATATAGATAAAGTCGTTGTTTTGGGCAGCGTCTCTGGCTGTTTTAAGTGCTGCATTAACATCTGGAATAACCTGGCCGATTAAACCTGACGACTGTGCGGTTTCTGCCAAATTATGTGCATCTAAAGCCCTGGGCGAATCGGCCTGACAAAAATAATAGATCGCATCTACGGGAAACAAAGCCAGTATGTCTGCCACATTTTTATCCTTTACAAAGCCTAACACAAAGTGTTTCCGGCCGCTTACAAGCCCGGTTGCAAACAACTTCTCTATCTGCCGTAGAATGATTTTAAGGCCATGTTCATTATGACCGGTGTCACAAACGGTCAGTGGTTGGCTGTTCAATACCTGCCAGCGACCTTTCAGGCCGGTAAGTGTTACTACTTCTGCTATACCGGCGGCAATGGCTTTATTACTGATAACGAAGCCTTTTGTTTGCAGCATCTCAATTGCTTTAAAAACACCTGTAAGGTTTTTTAATTGATAGTTGCCTATCAATTGAGATTCCAAACGCTCAAAAACTATCTGTCTGTTTTTATCTCTTACGTCTGTTAGTAGCTTCAAGCTATCCTGGCCTGTCTTTGATTCCTCAACCGTAAAAAAGTCTTCTGCAAAGTAAATGGGGGCTCCGGCCTGCGCAGCCTTTGAGATAAACACCGCTTCGGTTTGTTCATGTCTTTCCGATATCACAACAGGCACACCCGGCTTTATTATTCCGGCTTTTTCGGTGGCAATTTTGGGAAGCGTGTCTCCGAGAATATCCATGTGGTCGAAACCGATATTGGTTATTATACACAGTTCCGGATGAATGACATTGGTGGAGTCAAGCCTGCCACCCAAGCCTACTTCAATAACGGCTATGTCAACTTTTTCGCGGGCAAAAAAATCAAAAGCCAGCGCTACGCTCAGTTCAAAGAACGACGGCCTCAGTTGCTCAATGAAAGCCTGATGGGTTTCTATAAATGAAATTACATTCGCTTTTTGAATAGATTTACCATTTATTCTGAATCTTTCGGTGTAATCTTTTAAATGTGGCGATGTATAAAGCCCTGTTTTATAACCCGCACATTGCAGAACAGAAGCCATGTAATGCGACGTACTGCCTTTACCGTTAGTACCTGCTATATGGATGCTCCTGAATTGCTGCTGAGGATTACCCAGATATTCACACAATGCGATAATATTATCCAGATTGGGCTTAAATGCCTTCGCTCCTTCGCGGTGAAAGACCGGCAGCATGGCATACAGGTAATGGATGGTTTCTTCGTAGTTCATCGACAATAAAAAAAGGTGATTGTAAAATCACCTTTTAAAGATTTTTGCAAAATTAATAAAGATTCGGCAATTATTATGTGTTAGTTGCCCGACCTGATATTAATGGTGATAGTACCGGTAGCTCTGGGAGGCGCTGTGCCTTCTGGTGTAAGAAATGAACCCAGGTTTTTCTGAATGTAATTCTTATAGAAATTCTGCACCGAAGGGCTAACGGTAGATTCGTTTACTTTAATGGCCACTACATCTCCGGTGTCGTCTACAGTTACGCTGAAAACAATTCTTCCGGTTTCGCTTGACCCATCATTAGGCAAAGACAATTTCTTTTTATTCCAGCCACTTAAACCACCAATTGAAGCCCCTGAGCCACCTTTGCCGGGGTTACCATAAAGGCTTTTGCCTTCCAGGGTTCCTCTGGGGTCTCCTTTGTCTCCTACTTCGCCGGGCTTGCCATCACCGTTGTTATTGCCGCCTATGCCGTCGCGTGTGCCAATAGTACCATTAGAGTTAGAACTGGCTCCGTTGGCTCCTGCAGTGCCTTTAGAACCCTTTTTAAACAGCGAGCCATTATCTACCGTTCTTTTAGGTATTTCAGGCTGCACAGGCTCTGGTTTGGGGGCTACGGTTTTGGTTTCAACAGGGCTTGGTTTTACTATCGGTTTTACCTCTGTTTTTTTTACGGGTTTATCGCTTGTTTTGGCGGTAACCGGGCTTTCTTCATCGGCCGTTACAACGGGTCTGGCCGGAGTTTCTTTTACTACCACTTTGGCTGGTTTTTCAACTACCGGTGGCGGGCTTACTACGGGTTTTACTTTTACAGGCTTAGACTCCTCTTCATTGGCTGCCGGTTTAACGTCATAGTCATTGGGCGACTCATTAGCCTTATTGGTAGTTTGCAGGTCTCCGGTGCCCACCAGGTCAATACCATAATTGAGTTCTACACCTTCGGGTTCTTCGGGTGGTGTGTAAATAAGCTTCAGAAAAAACAAAAGCGTCAGGAAAGCACCATAAATAATTATGCTGATCACAAATGCCTGCGATTGCGTCTTTTTGTTGTCTTCTTTGAGTGATGTGGTTTGCATCAATAATATTGGTTAATTATGAACAATCAGCTACAAAAAAACCTGTAAGTATGGCTTACAGGTTATAAATATATAGAAAACCCTTATTTACTTTTAGTAATAGCCGGTTTTTCTCCAATCAGTTTCTGATGTTTATCTGCTATGGCATTGGCTTCTTCCATCGAGTCTGCTTCGGCAGCTACCACTTTCATCAGCCCGTTGGTTTCTATTACTCTTGGCGAAAAGCCGTTTTTAAGTAAACTGGCGCTGAGTCTTTTTACGTTTTCTTTATTTTTAAATATCCCTGAAACAATCAGATAACGCTTTTCAATACTATTTATTGCAGGTGTTTCTACAACTGTTTTAGAAACCTCAATGGGTTTTTCAACAGGTTTGGTTTCAATAGGTACATTTTTTAATGGCGCTTCAATTGCCTTGGTTTCAGTAGCGCCCCAGGTACTATCTGCCTCTGGTTTAATTACCTGCTGTGCAATTGAATCTTTCTCTGCAATAGCATCCGGCTGTTTTACTACAACCGTCTTTTTTGGTAGATAATCTAAAGGATTAAAACTGCTTCTGGCCGGAGCTTCTGTTTTTTCTGTTCTTGATAACAAAACAAAGAAAAGGCCCGTAGAAACCAGGAGTACCGGCACTGTATATAAAACGTATTTCCATTTAAATGTGCCGTCTGTACTGGTGTACGATTCTTTTTCCATTACCAGTTCATCGTCTACATCAAATGTCTGGCTCATGGTATAGCTGGGCTTATCTACTGTACGAGGGAAAATGCTATCGAACCCAAAGCTTTCACTAAAAAAGTTATGACGGCGGTCAGGGTCGAAAACCAGATTGTTTTCTTCATTTAACGAGAAATTGCCAATTCTTTCGAAATGAAATGCCCTTTGGCTTGCAAGAGAACCTTTAATTTCAGATACGAAATTCTGGATGGTTCTTTTGGCTTCATCTATGGTTACGCTTTCTCTTCTTGATATATAGGTGGCCAATAGCCCGTCGTCGTGCTTCAAAATTTCATTGAACGCAATTTTTTTCTGCGGTGGCATAAGCGAACCGCTGATATCATTCAAACTGGAAGGCATGTAGTTGGCAATAAATGCTCCGAAGTTCGGAACCGCCACATAATCATGCTCAAAAAGCAGCGTTCTGATGTATTCTGCAACAGGTTTCATAAGGCTTAACTTGTATTTGGGGGCTATCTTTTATGCTAAATTAAAATGAAAAGTTGACTCCCACAAGAAAATTTAAACCCTGTTGCGGATAATATAAGAATCGTTCGTACTTTCTCCCTAACAGGTTATTTAGTTTAACAAAGGCTGTAAATTGTTTGCTGAACAGGTAGTCAAACTCAGTATTCACATCAACTATTTCTTGGTTGGTAACAATGGCATCGGTGGTTGGGTTTTTGGCAAATGTTTTTCCGAAATAGTATAAATCAAGATTGGCCAGAAACTTGTCTGTAACAAAAAAACTATTGCCCCATTTGGTTATAATAGCCGGGCGATGGAAAGGTTTTTCGTACGCTTTGGTTTCATAGTTATTATAATCAACTTTCAGATTGGTACGCCATACTTCTGCCAGCTGGTAGTTTAGCTGTAACGTTACATTGTAGTAACGGGTGCTTTCGGTTTCGTAAAGTATGTTAAACTTGGCGGTGTCGCCCAGGGCATCGCCAAAATCAGGCGAGTAATTATTGAAGAAATAAAGATTTTTGTAATTTCCGGTGGCGGCTCTCAGGTTATAACTTAAGCCTTTACTCAAATCGCCTTTTGTACCAATGTAAATTTCTTTGTTTTTTTCGGTATTCAATAACGACACCCGCGATTTTAAATAAGGATTCTCGTTCAGCATTGACCCAAGGGTGTTTCTGATAATGTCTCCATCAAGCCCTGCATAGAAGAAAAGCATGCCCTTGTGTTTGTAGATAAGCTCTACCATTGGGAAACCCATTGTGCGGTTAATTTTCTTTACTTCGTCAAACTCATTCACCGCTTTAAAGCCTATATTGGCTCCGAAATTGCGGAAATTAAGTTTAAAAGTGGGTGTAACTCTAAACAAATTTCTTTTGTCAACCACATCGTCGGTTCTTTGGGTAACATAAGCCTCTGCATCAACACCGGCAACAAATTTTTCAGTAATAATCGGGAAATACGCCCTGAAGCTAGACCCCCAGTCGGTTTCCTGAGCCTCATAAATATTCTTTAACGAACGGATGTAGGTTTTAATGCCGTAGTCAACTCTTGCGTTCGGAGCGGTGTTTTCAAAGCCGACATTAAACTGAACCGTATTTAATACCTGCCGGATATCCTTGCGGTCAAGGTCTTCGCGCGGGCGTTGGTAGCCGTAAAAATAGTATTGGTCGCGGTTGTAGTTCAATCCGGCATTCAACTGAAACTTCTCTGCCAGATACTTACCCGTTATTTCGGCTTTACTATACATGTTAGATGAGTTTTTATCATCAACCGGCCCGCGCGCGGTAGAGTTATGATAAGCATGCACACCAATAATGAGGTTGTTCTCCTGATTAGAATTTAGAAATACTTCGCCCAGCAAACGGCCGTAATTACCCGCCCCCAGGGTTGCGTAGTTATTGTAAGTTTCAAGCTCTTCATTGTTTTTGGTACCTTCTGGCGCCACAACGTTGGGGTTAAACTTTACTTCTTCTACACCTTTGGGTTTACGGTCGAAGAACGTGTAACGCATGGTTTTTTCTTCTGATGTAGGTTTAAGCGCAGGTATTTTCTCAAAAACACGGTTGGCAGGTGGTAGTTCTACCTTCCGGTCTTTGGTAATCACCACGTCGTCGTCAAGCTGTGCCAGAGCAGGCATGGCTACCAGACCCAGCGAGGTAATTAGTAACAGGTTATAAATACTTTTAATATGCGTTTGTATCTTGAATTTCATAGAGAAATACTTTAAAATGTTTGAAAAATAATCAGGCAATTGCCTGTGTTTTACTCTTTATTTTCAATTTCTTTCAGTCTTTTTTTAGCTAGTGCAACCGTTTCTGTGGTTTCAGAGTTTTCGATAATCGATTTCAACGTTGCTTTGGCCATAAAGTAATCGTTCATAGCAATATAGTTGTCTGTAATCAGGAAGAACCCTTTTTCATACCAAACCAGAAAATCCGAGAAGTCCTGGGCAAGTTCCTGTATTGTTTTAATTGACTCTTTGTATTTTTTAGAACGATACTGCATTTCTCCAATCAGATACAGGGCTTCTGCCCCGTTAACGTCTTTAGCCAGCGCTATGGTTTTTCTAAACTCTTCTTCTGCTCTGGTTAAATCATTTTTACCCATGTAAGCTTTGCCTATATACAGTTGCGCTTTATTAGAAGCCCCCATTACAATGTTACCGCCGTTGTTGATAATCTCGCGGGCAAAGTAAATAGTAGAGTCTTGTTTACCACTCAGGTTGTAGGCTTCTGCCAGGCCCTGCCAGGCTGTTACTATATCGCGTTTGTTGGAAGATGACAAAATAACAGCACGGTAACCCGTTATGGCATTTTTATAGTTTTTGGCTGCCGACTCAATGCTGGCTACCCGCAATGCCGATTTGGTTACATAACTGGTGCGGTTATCGCTTATTACCTGATTATAGTATTTCAGTGCATTGGATTTATCGTTCTGCATGTAGTAGGCATCAGCCAGATAGTATTTGGCTTCAAAGGCATTGGTACTGCCCGGATAACCGGCAATGAATTTTTGAAGTGCCGACACCGCACTTGCATATTTTTCATTCAGGTACAGATTCTTGGCAGTTTCATATTCAAGACTCTCAACAGAGCCACTACCGGGGTTACCCTTCTTGTATTCTTCAACCACTGCCGAAAACTCTTCAGACCTGCCCAAAGTATTCAGGGTTTCTTGCAGACCCAGAAGTGCGTTTTCTGCCACATCTGTTTTTCCGTAGCGCATTACAATTACCTTGTAATCGTTTAGCGCAGCTTCATAGTTTTTAAGGTTACCATAGGCCAATGCACGTTTCATAAGTGCCTGCGGTATTAAATTGCTCTTCGGGCGCTCGCGCACCATGCGGCTCAAGAGGTTTACTGCATTCTGGTAGTTGCCTTTGTCAAGCTCAAGCGTGGCATTCTGAAACCAGGCATCGTCAACCAGTCTTGAATTAGGATACTGTGCCGATACACGGTCAAAGAGTTGAAGCGCTTCCTGATTTCTGCCTACAAAGGTTAGCGTAAGCGCTTTTTGGTACAGGGCATAGTCTTTCTCGGTGCGATTATCTCTTATCGCCAGGTCATAATACTTAATGGCTTCATCGTAGTTTTTATCTGCCAGGTTGCAATCGCCTATTCTTACAATGGCATCTTCATAATTCTGGCGGTTTGCCTCTGTTTTTGGGGCTTTCAGGTAGTCTTTAAAGTAGTTGCCTGCCTGTTTGTATTCTTTATTGTTGTAGTGCAGGTATCCAAGGGCATATTTGCTTTTCTGTTTCAGTTCGGTACTGAAGTTGCCGTTTAGCACATCCCGGTACAAACCAGCCGTTTCAGGTAATTTGGCAGCATAGGCCGCCTCAGCTTTCCAGAACGTGGCATTTTGCCTTAATTCATTGTTAACCGGTTGTTTAAGCGACTTTTCAAAAAACTCAATGGCTTTGGTAAATCTTTCGGCGTTAAAGTCAAGCACTCCCTGCCCGTAAGCCAGGCGTTGGTATGCCTCATTTAGCTTTGGGGTGCGTTTTTTCAAACCTTCAATATAAGCAATGGCCTGTATGTAATTATTGGCTTCAAACATTACCTCGCTCATCAATTCGCTGGCCTCATCTTCATACTTGCCGGTGGGGTAAACTTTCAGGTAGTTTTGCAGTTCGGTAAGGCCTTGTTGGCTGTTACCCATATCAATGGCCACTTTTGCATAGTTAAAAAGTGCCTCTTCCTGGATAATTTTATCAAAATTACTGCTTTTGGCTCTTTCAAAAGCTGCCAGGGCGCTGTTCAGGTCGTTTACCTTTAATGATGAAATACCGAGGTAATAGGCAGCCTGCTGGCCCAGTTCGTTATTCTGGGTAGCAATTTTCTTGAAGTTTTCTATGGCCTTAGCATAGTTTTCGGTTTTGTAGAGGCTGTAAGCGTGCCTGAATGCCACCTGATTGGATACCGAGCCTTTTCTGAATGTTTTGTAACGCTCATAATATCTGGCTGCTTTGATAAAATCATCTCTGAAATAGCAAACCTCTGCCGTTACCAGACACATATCGTCTATTTTGCGGCCATTGGGTTTTTCAATAATGGGCTCTGTGTAGGCCAGTAGCTGGTCGTATTTTTTAGAAACATATAAAATATTGGCTATCCAGTTGGGCACTTCTGTTTTATAGGGCGCTATGTTTTCAACCTGTTTCAGGTCTGCCAGGGCAGCTTCATAATTTTCGTTTTTGTAATTAATTACGCCGGCATAATAGTAAGCATGCGCCGAGAACTCAGAGTCTACTGTCTTAACCTCATTGAATACAGGAAGCGCTTTGGCGAAGTCGTTAGTGAGGTAATAAGATACAGCCAGCTTATACTTTAGCTCAATGTTCTGTTCTGATGCCGGGTTTTCAGCCGATGCTTTCTCAAAATAATGAATAGCCCGCTTGTAGTCGCCTTCGGCATAGAAATAATTGCCCAGGTCGCCAAAAATAATTTTGGCTTTGGGGTGGTCTGAATGGTTAATCACAAAACGCTCGATTTCAATATCGGCATCCGGATTTTTAGTATAAAGGCCCGACAACGCCGCATAATACTCGGCATTGGTAAGGTTAAACTCATTGGCATTCAGGGTCTTTTGGGTTGCTTGAATGTAATGCCTGAATTCTTCACGTGCCGGAGCATATACTTTTTTCTGAAAAAGTTCTACACCCTTATGGTAATAAGATTCCGGGTCGGTGTAGGCCATTGTGTTTTGGGCGAAAGACTCAATGCCCATGTTTAGTAAGCAGGAGACGGTGCTAAAGAATAACGTCTTTTTCATAGGGTCTGAAATTCCCCAACCCCCGGGGGAATATTTTTAAGAGTCAATATTTGGGGTCAGTAATACCGATAGCAAAAGTGCTCAGATCAATTATGACCAAAGGTAGCTATTGAAAGTAAAAATTAACAATCTGAAAGATAAAAGTTTAATCCAAAGAGAATGTCATTTTTTGTGAAAGAAGAAAAATAGAAGTAATTTCAAGCAAAAAACGTATGTCAGAAAAAAAAATTGTTTTCTTACATCAACAAATCAAATAACCCATTGACAAAATGAAAAAAAAATCATTTCTTCTCATTTTAATCTTCGCTTTATTATCTTTTTCTTATCTCAATGCGCAAACCACCCACATCAACTACTCACTTTCGATGAGCCGCCCGTCGACTCACTATTTTGAGGTAAGTATGAAGCTGGCCAACATCAGGAAAATAAAAGAACTTGCCCAAAAAGCTTATGTTGATTTTAAAATGCCTGTCTGGACTCCCGGCTCTTACCTGATGCGTGAGTACGCCAAAAATGTGGAAGTCTTTGAAGCAATAGCCGACGCCAGAAAAGTAAAGGCCGAAAAAATTAATAAAAATACGTGGCGCGTTTATTCCAATGGCGCTAACGAAGTGACGGTGAACTATAAAGTTTATGCTTTTGAGCTAAGCGTGCGCACCAGTTTTCTCGACGACACCCATGGTTATCTGAACGGCGCCAGTGTATTTATGTATGTGCCGCAGCTGAAAAAATATCCTTCTACAATTGCCATTAAGCCTTATACCGGCTGGAACTCCATCTCAACAGGCCTAAAGAAGGTAAGTGGTGCTGAAAACACGTTCTTTGCCCCCGACTTTGATATGGTGGTTGACAGCCCCATTGAAATTGGAACACACAAGGTGCTGACTTTCGAGATTCAGAACATTCCGCATTCAGTTGCCATGTATAGCAACGGCCCGCTGCAATATGACGAGCAGAAAGTAACAGAGGCGTACAAGAAAGTAACCGAAGCAGCGGCCACAGTTGTAGGTTTGCACCCCTGCAAAGATTACACCTTTATTATTCATCACCTGCCGGGTATTGGTGGCGGGCTTGAACACCTCAACTCTACTACCTGTCAGACATCACCAAATGCTTACGCCAGCGAGGCAGGCTTTAAAGGTTTTATGGGCCTGATAGCCCATGAGTATTTTCACTTGTGGAATGTAAAGCGTATCAGACCAATTGCCCTTGGGCCATTTGATTATGACAACGAGAACTATACGCACATGCTTTGGGTAGCAGAGGGATTCACGTCATTTTATCAGAACCACATTTTGCTAAGAGCGGGCCTTATTACCCCAAAAGAATTTGAAGATAGAACAGCATCTTCTATTGCAGGTATTGAAAACCAACCCGGCCAGCAGGTACAGTCAGTAGCTGAAGCAAGCTGGGACGCCTGGATTAAGTATTATCGCCCCAACGAAAACTCTGCCAACAGCACTATCTCTTATTACAATAAAGGTGGCGTTTTAGGTGGATTGATTAACTTATACATTATTGGTGAAACAAAAGGCCAGAAAAGCCTGGATGATGTGTTTAAATTGCTTTGGAGCGAGTATTACATCAAACAGGGCCGTGGTTATAAAGATGAAGAGTTTCAGGCGGCTTGCGAGAAAGTGGCAGGCAAAAGCATGCAAGCGTTCTTTCAGAAATATGTATGGAGCACCGATGCCATTGATTATGACGCTTTCTTTAAATACGTTGGCCTGAAAACCGTAAAGGAATATGACACCAAAACGCCGTTTCTTGGCGTAACCATGGCACCTAACACTAATAAAATTGCCACGGTTTTGAAAGGTGCCTCTGCTTACGATGGAGGTTTAAACGTAAATGATGAGATTCTGGAAGTTGATGGTAACAAGTATCCGGTTGGCAATTATATTACTGATAAAAAAGTTGGAGACGTGGTGAAAGTGAAAGTAAAACGCTTTGGCCGGGAATTTACTTATGACGTAACCCTGATGGCGAATCCGGCAGCTAAATTTAAACTTGAAAAAGTAGCCAACCCAACGCCTGAACAAGATATGCTATATAAAAAGTGGCTTTGGATAAAATAATAAAGTAAAAGTTTATTATAGGGTTCAAATCGGCTGATTTGAACCCTATCTTTTTTTAATCAACCGAGTCCAGTATCAACTCAAAGTCTTCAGACATATCTTTGAAACGCTTCACTACCTTTTCCATAAACGAGTCGCCCAGCATTTCTTCAATTTCGTCTTCACCAGATATGTCATATTCGCTCACTTTATAAGTCTGTTCATACATACCTGCTTCAAACTTAATAATAAACTTGTTGTTCCAGGCATATAGTGATGCCTTGCAGTAATTATTCGGAATTTCTTTTATAAATTTCATTGTTGTCTATGAAGTTTCAATTTTGAGGCACAATTTTACGCAAGTTTTGCCTGTTGTAAAAGCAATTGGGTAAAAAACAATATTACTTATTATTATTTTAATATGAATTACACTTTCAATACTTTTATAAAGTTATTTACTTTCTGTACTGTTGCTCTTTTGGTTGCTTGCTCAAGAAACGAAAAAGATGCTGAGTTATTCTTTATTCAGGGCAATGCAGCCTATAAAAAGGCAGAATATAAAAAGGCAATTGATTTTTTTAGTGAGGCCATAGAGAAAACCCCCACCTTTGCCGATGCCTATAATAACAGAGGAACGGCTAAGTTAGCTATTGGCAATCTGGGCGGAGCCATTGCTGATTTTGAAAAGGCAGTATCGCTAGATTCTGATTTCATGCTGGCTAAATACAATCTGGCTGAGGCATTATCGAACAGCGACGGCTTGGATGCATCTATATCCTTACTAAAATCTATTGAGAGGTATTATAAGGATTCATCTTTCTACTATGTTACACTGAGCAATGCGCTGATACAAAAAAGCAATTTCCCGCAGGCTACACAGGCTTTACAGAAAGCTTTACAACTGCAACCTGAAAATGATATGGCATTAACTAACCTGGGTGTTATCAATTATCAGGAGAAGAACTTTAGCCAGGCCAGACAGAATTTTGAAAAAGCCATTGCCATTAACCCGAAACAGGATTTCGCACTAAATAACCTGAGCCTGATTTATGCCAATGAAGGCAACTTCACCAAGGCTATTGAACTGGTTGATAAAGCCATTGCCATCAACAAAAGTGTATTGTATAAAAATAATAAAGGATATTACCTGTTGAATACCGGAAAACTGCCTGAAGGCAAACAACTGATTGAATCGGCATTGGAAGTCAATAATGCCTGGGCTATTAGAAACATGGGTGTTTATGAGTTGCTGAGTAAAAATTATAGCAAAGCCCTGGCCAATTTTGAAAAGGCCGAGAGGCTCGACCCGGGTGTTGAATTGATAAATTACTATTTAGGTGAAGCCTCATTGCTGAACGGCAACAAAGCCAAAGCATGTCAATACTGGCAAACTGGTGCAAAGTTGAACGAGAGTAAATCTGAGCAGCGCTTAAGAGAAGTCTGCAAATAGATTTTTATAATCTCTGAATACCTGTGTACTCACTTCTCCATCCACAAATATTTCCAGCAGTTTGGGTTTTTGGGCTTCTGCATAGAAATCGGGCAATAATGCTTTCAGCTCTTGTTCTTGGGTGGCTGCCATATAAGTTATTCCGGCATCGGCACAGGTTCTTTTGGCATTCAGGTTCTGGTGTGTTACAAAGTAGTCTTTCAGTTCTGCCTGTCTGTTAGGGCCGTCAATGATTCTGAAAATATTACCGCCCTGGTTATTTACCAGCACCACACGCAGGTTGGCAGGCAGGTAGTTGTTCCAGAAAGCGTTTCGGTCATAAAAGAAAGAAACGTCTCCAATCAGACAAACCACCAGCTTATCTGTCGCCAAAGCATTGCCAACCGCCGAACTCAATATGCCATCTATACCACTGGTGCCTCTGTTGGCAAAAACCAATGTATGTGTGTTGTATGGCAAGCCGATAAGATTGGCGTATCTCACAGGCATGCTGTTTCCTAAATGAAATACCGAATGCTCAGGAAGCTGCTCAATGGTTGTTTTTAAAGCCTTAAACTCAGAGAAAGTAGTATCAGCCAGGAATTTACCCAGCTTCACTCCTGCTAGCTGATCAGCTGCCTGCCAGCGTGCCAGATACGAACTGTCGTCGTCGTCGTCACCCTCTTTGAATTTCTGAATGTCAAGGTCGCTGAAGAGCGTTTCAAAGAAATACTGCTCCTGCACTTCCAGTTTATGGGTAAGTGTCTGGAACGGGTCAATCAAATCCGGGTTCTCCTGCACATGAAAATGAAAACGTGGCTGGTATTTACGTATAAAGAGCTTGAGATTCTTTGAAATAACCGATTTACCGCAGGTAATGAGTAAATCCGGAGCCAATGACTCAAGAAATGCCTCATTTTTAGATGACAGAAACACATCATGCGCAGTAATGGCCCCTTCAAAACCGGCGTTTGAAATAACATCGCTCAAAACCGGGATACCAAACTCATCAGAAATATTTTTAAGTATCTCGCCTAACTTTTCGTTCTGTTGCTGCCCAACAATAATCAGTTTTCTGCCTGATTGATTCCAGATATCGTAAAACGTTTCAAAAAAACTATTGGAAAGCTTTTTTGTGGCAGCAATCTGTTCAATGATCCGGACATGGCGGTTGAATTGCACCACCTCGCCCTCAGCAGGATAAAAGGGCTCTCTGATAGGCACATTGATATGCACAGGGCCTTTGGGCTGAGCCTGAGAAAGGTTAATGGCTTCGTTTACTACTCTTTCTATGTGCCAAACGGCATCAGGGTGGCTGTAGTCTGATGGAAGCTGAAAACTCTTCTTTACGTGTTTACCAAAAATGTTTTCCTGATAGATGGTCTGTCCGTCATACTGATGAATCCACTCTGCCGGGCGGTCTGCCGTTAAAACCAGTAGCGGAATCTCCTGAAAATAGGCTTCGGCCACAGCCGGGGCCAGATTATAAGCTGCCGTGCCAGACGTACAAACCAACGAAACGGTTTCGCCTGTACTTTGGGCAATGCCAAGACCGATAAAGCCGGCCGACCGTTCATCGCTGATGCTATACGTCTTTATGGCAGGGTGCCGCGCCATAGATATTGTTAGCGCTGCACTTCGCGAACCCGGGCAAAGAATAGCCGTTTTTACGTTTTTTCTTGCACAGATTTCGGCAATATTATGGATTGGTTGCAGAATAGCCATCATTTTATACAAAAAAAGGCACGAGAATCGTACCTTTCTGATATTCAAAAAATAGGTAATTTTTAGCCTAAGTAAGCCTTAAGGGCTTTGCTTCTTGAGGTTTGACGTAAACGGCGGATGGCTTTTTCTTTAATCTGACGTACGCGTTCGCGTGTCAGGTTAAATTTCTCGCCAATCTCTTCCAACGTCATGGCCTGCTCACCGTTTAACCCAAAATAATAGGTTATTACCTCGGCTTCACGTTGTGTAAGGGTAGAAAGCGCTCTCATTACCTCGCGGCGCAGCGAGTCGTTAATCAGACCCTGGTCTGGTTTTTCTTCGCTGTCGTTTTCCAGTACGTCTAACAGGCTGTTTTCTTCACCCTGAACAAACGGTGCATCTACCGATACGTGGCGACCTGAAATTTTAAGTGTATCAATAACCTCGGCAGCTGTAATTTCAAGTACCTCGGCCAATTCTTCCGGAGAAGGCTCTCTTTCAAACTTTTGCTCAAGATCTGAGAAAGTTTTAGAGATTTTATTCAATGAACCCACACGGTTGAGTGGCAAACGAACAATACGCGATTGCTCGGCCAATGCCTGCAGGATAGACTGACGAATCCACCATACTGCATAAGAAATGAACTTGAAACCGCGGGTTTCGTCAAATCTTTGTGCAGCTTTTATAAGCCCAAGGTTACCCTCATTGATTAAGTCACCCAACGAAAGCCCCTGATTCTGATATTGCTTGGCAACAGAAACCACGAAACGAAGGTTAGCTTTAGTTAAGCGCTCCAGTGAAAGTTGGTCTCCGTCACGGATTTTTTGAGCAAGTATTACTTCCTCATCAGGAGTCAGCAAATCTACCTTACCAATTTCTTGTAGATATTTATCGAGAGATTGGCTCTCACGATTGGTAATTTGCTTACTAATTTTTAGCTGGCGCATATTAAGTCAGTGAACAGTTTTATGAAGTGTTTTTAAGAGTACTGAATACTAACAGATAATAATCAATGGGTCTCCCAAAACTAATTTCTTTATTAACGTTAATTTTTAATCGTATGCTTATAATAATGAACAATTAATTTGTAGTATCAGTTCGCTTTATTTAAAGCCGCCTGAACGCCATCAATTGTCCATTATTTAAATAATAATCGGCTGATTATTGTTTAGGTGCCGGTTTCGGAAGAAGCACTTTTCTTGAAAGTCTGAATTTACCCGTTTTAGGGTCTACTTCAAGTAATTTTACCTGCAATTCCTCTCCTATTTCTAAAACGCCGTCCATGCTTGGCAGGCGCTCCCACGATATCTCCGAAATGTGCAATAAGCCTTCTTTACCTGGTAAGAACTCAACAAATGCACCAAATGGCTGAATCGACTTCACTTTGGCGTCATATACTGCTCCTACTTCCGGTTGAGCCACAATACCGTTTACACGTCTTTTGGCTTTTTCCATGCTTTCGCCGTTCGAAGAGAAAATAGAAACATAACCTTTTCCGTCTTTTTCTTCAATGGTGATTGTTGCACCCGATTCTCTCTGTATCTCCTGCACAATTTTACCACCTGGCCCAATAACCGCACCGATAAATTCTTTGTCGATAACGATGGTGAAGGCACGTGGTGCATGAGGTTTCAGGTCTGGTCTTGGCGCTTCAATGGCTTCTTTCATTTTACCAAGAATATGAATACGGCCTTGTTTGGCTTGCATCAATGCCTGTTCCAGCACTTCAAAAGACAAACCACCGATTTTGATATCCATCTGGCAGGCAGTGATACCATCTTCAGTACCGGTAACTTTAAAGTCCATATCGCCCAGGTGGTCTTCATCACCCAGAATGTCAGACAATACAGCCCATTTTCCGGTTTCGTTATTGGTAATTAAACCCATGGCAATACCCGATATAGGAGCTTTGATGGGCACACCGGCATCCATCAGCGCCAGACAGCCCGCACAAACAGTAGCCATTGACGACGAACCGTTTGATTCAAGGATATCTGATACTACACGAATGGTATATGGGTTTTCTGATTCAGGGGGAAGGATTTTCTTTAACGAGCGCATGGCCAGATTTCCATGACCGATTTCGCGGCGTCCGGGTCCTCTGTTGGGTTTTACCTCTCCGGTTGAGAAACCCGGGAAGTTGTAGTGCAGGAAGAATTTGCTGTAGCCGGAGGTCATAACCTGGTCTACAATCATTTCATCCAGTTTGGTACCAAGTGTAGCGGTAGTTAAAGATTGGGTTTCGCCACGTGTAAACAAGGCTGCACCATGTGCCGATGGCAGGTAGTCTACTTCACACAATATCGGTCGGATTTCGTCAAGCTGACGGCCATCCAGCCTTTTGCGTTCGTCTAATACCAGATTCCTTGAGGCATAATATTGAATATCGCCGTAATAGGTCTTGGCGAGTGATTTCTTTTCTGCCAGTTCTTCTTCAGATAACGTAGCCAGAAACTCATCCAGAATGGCTCCGAACTTCTCTTTTCTTACGTCTTTCTGGTTGCTGCCCAATTGGCACACGGCATATACTTTATCATATAATTCTTTGTACATGCGGTCTTTCAACTCGGTATCATGTACTTCATGATTATATTCTCTTTTTACTGTTTTGCCTACTTCTGCTTCAAACTCTTTCAAGGCTGTTACCTGCACTTTAATGGCAGCGTGCGCTTCGCGAATGGCTTCAATCATTTCTTCTTCGGTACACTGGTCTGCTTCGCCTTCCACCATAATGATGTTGTCATGTGTACCGGCTACTATTAAATCAACAGAAGCCTTTGCAATTTCGTTAGATGTAGGGTTGATTACGTACTGGCCGTCAACTTTGGCAACGCGTACTTCAGAGATGGGGCCGTTAAACGGTAAATCAGATACGGCAATGGCTGCTGCGGCTGCCAGGGCTGCCAGCGCATCTGGTTGCACCTGAGGGTCGGCAGAAATCAGGATTACATTTACCTGCACTTCGGCGTGGTAGTCTTCAGGGAAGATAGGGCGCAAAGCGCGGTCAATTAAACGGCTGATAAGAATTTCGTTATCAGATAAACGACCTTCTCGGCGTTGGAAACTTCCGGGTATTTTACCGGCTGAACCGAATTTCTCCTGGTAGTCAACAGACAGCGGTAAGAAATCGGTACCTTCTTTGTGTTCTTTGGCACCTACTACTGTGGCCAGCAACATGGCGTTGCCTGATCTTACTACAACTGAACCGTCTGCTTGTCTTGCTAGTTTTCCTGTTTCAAGGCTAATCACTTTGCCATCAGGCATTTCGATGGTCTTTGAGTGAATGTTAAACATTATCTTTTTGATGGTATTAAACCACGTTTCCGCTTTCGACGTGGCAATTTTCTATCCGAATTCCGCGGGGATATTTCAACGACCCTGCCACCTTACGGCAAAGCCCTGAATAGATATGTATGTAATTGAAGTTACTATCTAAAAAGACAATCAGAGAATGACGTATCATTCTCTGATTGAAAAAATTACTTACGGATGCCTAGTTCAGCAATAATTGCTCTGTAACGGGCGATATCTTTCTTATACAAATAATCAAGCAAACGACGACGTTTACCAACCAATTTCAACAAACCGGCTCTGGTAGAGTAGTCATGTTTGTGTGATTTAAGGTGTTCTGTAAGATGAGCGATACGATAAGTAAATAATGCAATCTGAGACTCGGCCGAACCTGTGTCAGTTGCTTTTTTCTGGAAGCCCTTCGCTGAGAAGATTTCTTCCTTTTTCTCCGTAGTTAAATACATCAGATGTTAACTTAGATTTTAATAAAATGAATAAAGTGCAAAGATAATAATTTATTTTCAAAAAAAAGTGAAAATGCCAAAAAATAAGCTAAGCACAAAGTAAAAAAGCCCTTCTCAATCCGGAAAGGCTTTTCAAATAACAAATGTTCAACTTAAACTTAAATCTTGATTGTGACGATGGCGAGATTCGAACTCGCACAGGCTAACGCCCACTACCCCCTCAAAGTAGCGTGTCTACCAATTCCACCACATCGCCTCTTGGGTCTGCAAAGCTAAACAAGGCAGCAGATTAATCCAAAATTATAAGCTGTTTTTTCAGCGTATCACACATTTGGCCCCATAGTTGGTCTTTTGCCTCTCAGAGAGACTTATTCGGCCGTTTTCAATTAATTATACACAAATAAATTTGTTTTACGGAATCAGTTTTCTGAAAAAACTGCTACCGTTTAAAAATAAAACAAAACCGTTAAATAAATGTGTCTTGTATTTTTCATGTAAATTAATTCACTTTGTTAAGAAATCAAAGCCGATTTTATAACTTTTGCTCAGGACATACCATGAAAACAGAAAACTTTCTAACTATAGGCATTGCAGGTATGCTATATATAGTAGCCTGGCAATCAAGCCCGTGCATTAAAAGCTCCCAAAAAACCACAAATTATATTAAGAACAGATTTAAGAGAAAGCGCCTGTAATATCAGGGTGTTTTAGCCTTAAAACTTTGTTAAGTACATGCCTTAAGTTGCTATGGTGAAAACCTGTGCATCTGGTATAATAATTACCCGGATATAGCATAATCAGGGTCTATCAAACTGTTTAATACTATGGCAGATATTAATGAACCAAACGATTTATACAGCGCGCTCTTTGGCAACATCGGCAATCAGGGCGAATCTTTCAACCAACCGCTTTCAGACAGCGGAATGTATTATGCTTTTTTATCAAAAGCAGATTTCGATGAAAGCACGGGTACCTGGTCAATCATGTTTGAGGTTCAACCAGAAAAATATACCTACAATGTGTTGAAGAATGGTAGTGATGTAATTAAATACAGCGCCCCGCCCGTGCCAGCCAGCATATTTAATCCAACATTCGTATATTCAGAACCGTTATTTACGGTTTTAGGTGTAAAAGATGCAGACAATGTTGCTGAAGCATCGTGGTATCTGATAAAACTGGAAAAAAAGGATAGCGGAGCAATTAATGGCTTGTTGTATAATCCGGATATAGATGTAAACCCCGATAATCCGAATATGTCGTATGGAAATTATGAACTGATTTCTGCCGATCTACTGGTAGTGCCTGAGCCACCCATTGATTACATTCCGGATGTTCAACTCAAATTAAAAGCAGTCCCTAAAGTCAAGGCTTCTAAAAAAATACAAAAAGCACTTTGTGAAAGGTACTATGTCTACAAAAAGAAACAAGGAATTAAAAGACCCAGAACCGAATCTGATTCAAAAATACTTGCCTATACGGCTCCGGTTACAAGTATCGGAGCTATGGATATCGGCCAGGGCAATTGTAACCTGCTTTTTGATAGTGCCGTAGAACCTTATGTATATTTCGACCTCGGCTATCCACTCTGGTTTTATCTGGGTAGCCTGCCGGCCAATATGCGTTTTGGTACACCTGCTTATCAGGGACCTATTGTACAGAATACGGCAAATGACCTGTATGTTGTTATATCTCATTGGGATTGGGACCACTGGCGGCTTGGGCGCGTAGCCAATATGCAGGGGCTGGTTTGGATTGCCCCTAATCAGCCAATAGGAGGTTCAACACTCAATTTTGCTAACACTCTTCCCTATTTGATTCTGTACCCCGGGGCGCCATTCATTAATTTACCTGGCTATGCCATTTGCAGATGCACGCCAGCGCCGGGTACCGCTCCGGCTGCATTGTTAAATAATACAGGTATTGCTATGCTGGTAACTATGCAACTACCAACTACAGCTGCCGTACCAACCCAGGTTTTAATGACTGGCGATGCCAATTTTGATAATGTTGACGGAGGACCTTTTCTTAATCTTAGTGGCATTGAGGCAGCCCATCATGGCTCAAATGCACATGGGGCATCGGCCAATCTTCCAGCCCAGATAGGCGCTTATGCCGGAGCAGGCAGGGTGTTTTATTCCTATGGTATGCGCCCTACGGCGGGTGGCCTGGCTTACGTATATGGATTCCCGGTGCCGGCTGCTGTTACAAATTATCAGAATGCAGGATGGGGAAATGTTGGTACAGGTGGAATAGAAATTTCAACCGCTGAAGGTACACATATCAGAGCTTTGCCTGCAACACTTGCCAACCGGGGAAATGTGCGGGTTGGCGACCAGACACCTTTGCCGGTGGCTTACAACAACTCGGCATTTTATAATTTTCCGAATCAGGTCAACTAATTTATACTCAAGGTTATGGCAGATACCATCAAGAACCTCAACGATGTAAAGCTATGGCTGCAGCCAATACAGCCCGAAGATAAAACGCCCGTTTCTTCCAGTATGTTTGATGCTACCCTGGTTAACAAGCTTTTCAGTATGTTACCGGGTACAAGTACAATAGATGTAAAGGTAACTGCAGTAGTGGCCGACGGCGATAGCCCCTCGCTAAGCGGACGGGCTCTACTGTTGGGGCAGCCTGATACCGACCTTGTGTTTACTTTTACCGAGCCGGGGGATAATCTGCTGCTCACACTTAATCTGAATCTGCCGGAAAGTGTAACCTGGCAACTTGTTTCAGGCCTTTCATTCGGTTTTACGCATTTGAAAGGTACCCTGAGCCCGGATGAAGAACTCAGCGTAATTACGTTGGTTTTTGCCTGTGATATTGTGGCTGGGTCGCCTAAACCATTGTATTTCCCGGTGTCTATGACCATTCCTACTTTTGACGGAGACTGGACGCTTTCGGGCAGCTTCGAACAGTTAGGAGACCTTACGCATGATTTCCTGTATGCCATAGGTGGTAACAATGCCATTACTACCATTCTGCCGGCAGAAGTGGCAGCCCAGCTCAATAATTTTTCTCTGAAAGATTTTCAGCTGAGCTTCAACCCATCCAAACAAACGGTGGCGTTTATCAGAATAGAACTCCAGTATGCAGCTAACTGGTCATTCTTTGGCGATTTGTTTGTGGTTGAAAACATCGTTTTCGAATATGAGGTCTTTCATCCGCTTACGTCAGAAAACTATTTTCAGGCCACTTTACTGGCTAATATGACGCTTTTTGAAGGATTCCCCTTTCAGGTGGGCGGCCAGTTCCCCGACAAAGTTGTTTTTGCCCAGCTACAGCCTGACAGACCTGCAGAGCTGACAAAGGTTTTCAACTTTCTGAAAATACCGCTGCCGCAGAATTTCCCGGATGTTGAAATCAGTACGCTTTCACTGGTGTATTATACGGAAGAAGGAGGATATAATTTCAAGCTCGCTATTACAAAGCCTTTACCCATTGCCGGAAAAGTCAGTCTGGATAATGCTTCTTTTGAAATGGGCGCCAATTATGACCCGTTAAAGAAGAAAATGACGGGTTTCGGGAGTCTTTACGCTCATTTTACGGTTGGTTCAGCCACAGTTTTACTATCAGCCGTGTATAAAGAAGGTGAAGGCGTAGACATGACAGGCGAAGTGGATAACCTGCCAATTGGAGAACTGATAGCCGAATTACTTGATACCTTCGGTATAACCTGGTATCCTAAGTTTATATCTGAAATCACACTTAAGAAGTTAAAAGTAACATACAACACCAGCTCTGGAAACTTTACCTTTGATTGTATCGGGCATATCCCAATGGCTGATAATCCGGGTGTTGATATTGAAGTAAGCCTGTCGGCCATTAAATCTGCTACCGCAAATGCTTACAATACAGATGTGGAGGCAAAGGGCGTTGTAACTTACAAAGAACAGGTTTACACGCTGATATTCTCAAAAACGGCTGCTGATACTGCTTTTGCCGCTCAATGGCTCAACAAAGGCACACCGTTGGGTATTAATTCTATTGCAGATATGTTAGGCCTTGGAAGCCTCGTGCCGCCTATTCCGCCTGAACTGGACATTTCTCTTAAAGCGGCTGCCTTTGTTTATGACAGCGCACAGAGCCAGCCTTTATTTGTGCTTGAAGCAGCCTCGGCCGTATATGGTAACTCGGCATTTGCAGCCATAAAAGACAAAACCACCAAAAAGTGGATTTTCTATTACGGCATGGCCACCGATTCGGTTATTGACCTTTCAAACCTGCCTATTATAGATAAAATCACGTTTATAAGCGAAGGTATTTTAGCCGTCGAGGCCATTCATGTCGATATTGCCTCTAATCCTATCAGCAAAGAAAATGCTGCACTCATCAATAAAATTATTAATAAATATGCTCCGGGAGACCTCAAGTTTCCGAACGTGCCAGAGAAAGGAATGATTAATCTGGTAGCGTTTTCTATGGAAATTAACATAGGAGGAACCAAAATACCAATCTCACTAGGCGCCGACAACAGCGAAGAGGTATCGACCATTGAGCAACTGGCGGTGTATCATGATACACTTACAGAGCTTGATGCCAAAGGGCGTTATTCTGTTATGCAAACTGTTAGTTCAGACAACGGCGGCTCTAAAACGTTCTGGTTTAACTTGCAAAAGAATTTTGGCCCGCTGTACTTTGAGAAAATCGGTCTGGCCTACAAAGAACCTGATATTTATGTGTTGGTTAACTGTGCGGCTACAGCCGGTGGCCTGACAATAGCCCTTGATGGCTTTGGTGTAAGCCTGCCCATCAGCAATTTTAATGTTTCTTTCACCATCAGTGGCATAAGCGTAACATTCCAGAGCGGCCCTTTATTAATCAGCGGTGGCCTTATGGGTAGCTTTGAGCCTGTTGATCTGGTTGGCCAGCTATTTATAAAAACAAAAACACTTACCATTGGCGCCATTGGCGGTTATACCGAGGTTGACAATCATCCGTCTTTATTTGTTTATGCGGTGCTTAATTACCCCATTGGCGGGCCACCATATTTGTTTGTTACTGGTTTATCAGCCGGTTTTGGTTTCAACCGAAGCCTGGTGTTGCCGGGTATCAACGGGGTAGCTACTTTCCCGTTTGTACAATGGGCAATGGGTATGAACAACCCACCATCCGCCAACCCCAACGGCAATATTGCCAAGCAGGTAAATGATGTAATGCAGACTCTGATTACCGATGGAATAGTGGCGCCGCTGGCAGGTAATAACTGGCTAACTGCCGGGGTAAGGTTTACAAGTTTCGAAATTCTTGATTCTTATGCGATGCTCAGCATCGCATTCGGAACAAAATTCGAGATTTCGCTACTGGGCTTGTCAAAGCTGATTCTGCCTCCCGGCGCAGGCATTAAAGACTCAAAGCTACCTATCATTGTTTATGCAGAACTGGCACTGGCGGCATCGTTTTCAACTGAAACCGGCCTGATAGCCGTACAGGGGCAATTGACCAACAACTCGTATGTTTTGTCTAAAGACTGCCATTTAACCGGTGGATTTGCTTTTTACCTCTGGACAAGCGGCCCGCATTTTGGCGAATTTGTGGTAACACTTGGGGGCTATAACCCAAACTATGTGGTTCCGGATTATTATCCGGTTGTGCCCCGTTTGGGCATGAACTGGAAAGTAACAAACGAATTGAGTATCAAAGGCGGCGAGTACTTTGCCCTTACTTCAAACGCTGCTATGGCCGGTGGCTATATGGAGGCCGTGTGGCAGAGTGGCGGCATAAAAGCCTGGTTTAGTGTACAGGCCGACTTCCTGATTATGTGGAAGCCTTTCTATTATGACATCAGCGCTGCTGTTAGTATTGGTGCCAGCTTTAAAATTGACCTCTGGTTTACTACCCTGAGCATAACCATTCATGTAGGTGCCAGCCTGCATATCTGGGGGCCGGAGTTTTCGGGTGTTGCAAAAGTCAAAGTGGCCATTATATCGTTCACTATCTCTTTTGGCGCTAAAAATCAGGTCAAACAAAAAACCATTTCGTGGGACTCTTTCGCTAAAGATATGCTTCCGCAAAAAAACAGCGATACTCCCAAAGCCCTTGCTGCTTCCAATGCAGATACGCCGCCAGACCCTGATGTATGCAAAATTGTAATCAGCAACGGCCTCATTTCTCAGTTAAGTGATAAAGAGGGAGAACTGAACTGGATTGTGAATGCAGAAAATTTTGAACTCAGCACTCAGGCGGTTATTCCGTCAAAAGACTGGTCGCTCAGTTCAAATATTACATTAGATACAGATGCGCAAAATGCCAGTGTGGTACAGAACACCAATTTTGGTATCAGGCCTACCGGCACAGCGCAGGCTAACCTGAGCTCAACCCATAAAATAACCATAACTAGCGCAGAAGACAGCACCTTTAAAGCAACCAGAACACTGGGCAAGGTGGCCAAGTCATTGTGGCAACCAGTAGCATTTGATTCGCAAGGCAACCCTATTCTGGGTAACCCCGTGCAGGATACTACCCTTGACGACGTGCTGACGGGTTTCGTAATTGCCCCTTACATTAAACCGCCAGACCATACCCTGCCTATTGAACTCGTTAATTTGCAATACACGCTTGCACCTGAGTTTCAGTATTTTTCGTGGGCAGCCCCTTATGTGCCTACAAATGATGAATTTGAAGGAGACACCGTAGAGAACACCATAATGACACCACGGGCCATTAATAACCGAACGCTGCTGGTACAGGCTATTATAAATAACGGGCTAACGGTAGATGCCAACATAAATGTAAAAGAACTGGCTGACCCTGCTACCAATTATCTGCTGGCTGAACCCGAAATGCGCTTACTTGGAGAAGAAAAACAACTTTAGACATGGCAAAAGCAAATAAACACAGAGAAACAACCCCTGTAGTTGAGGCAAATAAGGCACCGGCTGTGCTGGGGTCTGATACCGGCGACGTCGATAAAAAGGTAATTTTTATACAGTATGATATTCCGCCACTCAAATCGGGTGAGTACACCATTGAGCTTGAGCAGGCCGTGAATCTCAATACTGGCGCTCCGTACCGCACTTCCAGAAAATTTGCTGTTACCGGCGAACGATTTACCCTTAACCCTAACGATATTAATTCGGTTTTTCCGCCTAATCTGGCTAACGGTGAATTTTCAGGTGTGTTTCCGCTGATAATTTTTAACAGGCGTACTTTACCCTGGGAGCGAACCTCTGTAATAACCGAACAAAGCGCACCCTGGCTTGCTTTATTGCTTTTTAACCGCGACCAGGTGCCGGAAATAAAAAAAGGTACGGCAAAAGACCTGGTGCCGCTGGGCACAACCATAACCGTTGAAGGGTCGCCGGGCATTACCGGCACAGGCGCTATGCCTGCGGGAATATTGTCATACCCGGGTATGAGTACCTTAGACTACGGCGAAACCCCCGAAGACCAGATTAATTATATTGATATACCCGCTGATACTTTTAATGCTGTAGCACCGTCTGCGGCCGACCTCCCCTATCTGGCGCATATCCGTGATACCGAAACCATTGATAAAACGGATAACAAATTGTTGGATGAGGCGCTTTATGCCATAGTTGTAGGTAACCGGATTCCGGTTGATGGGCTCACAAGTTACGTTTTTCTGGTTTCGCTTGAGAACATGGGCAGTTTTTTGCCTGATGAAAACGGGAATGGGCATATTCCTGCCGGAAACAAATTCATAAGGCTTCTTACGTATAGTTCGTGGCATTTTACAGCCAATAATAACGACGAAAATTTTGAGCAACTGCTTGAGAACCTGAATAAAAACCCAGCCGGTGAAATTGGGCTTACCACCTTGCAATACCCCTTTGAAGGACCGGTACCCTCTGACACCGAAGTGCAAAGCGCACTGAATCACCAGGCGAATGGAAACATGACTACCAATGATGCCCAGATACTGGTGCATAATGCCTTTAATATGGGTTACACCGCCATGACACAGGTACTCCGGCACCCCGGCAACACGGTTTCATGGTACAGATGCCCGCTTGTACCTTACTATATACCAGAAACCATTCAATTACCCTACACCACATCTGACGCCATTAACAGATATAATCCGGAGACGGGTATGTTTGATGTGTCTTATGGTGGTGCCTGGCAGATTGGCCAACTAATGGCATTGCAGAACAAGGCTTTTTCAACATCGCTTTATAACTGGAAAAAAAGCGAGACAGCTCAACAGGCAATTATAGAAGAGCAACGCATTATTCAGGAAAAATACAATACCATTACTGCTTTTGATGGTATAATGGCCGCAAGAAATACAAGCCTTTTAAAGGCCAATGCAGCTCCCCTGCCCGAAAACGTGGTAATATGGCTTAGCCAGCTGGCCTTGCTTAAAGGCGTGCCATTTAATTATCTCGTTCCTGATGAACGGATGTTGCCTCCTGAGTCGATGCGGTTTTTTTATATGGATAACAACTGGATTGACTGCCTGCTGGATGGAGCATTTAGCATTGGTAGATCGGCAACCGCCGACCATAAAAACGATGTAGCCAGGTTGAAAAAGTTAATGGGGCCTGTAAAACACAGAGCCAGTATGGCCAGACCCCGTAAACAAAAACTATTGTCGTACCGTAACGCAAGTGGTATAATTACGGGTTTCCTGCTTCGGTCAGCGGTGGTGGGTGGCTGGCCGGGACTGGAAATAAACGGTTACAGCGACACAGAAGGCACCAGTGAGGTTCAGAAACTCAGAATGGAGGCACTATCTTCAGATACACTCATCTGCATTTTTGATGGCGTTGTACAGATGGTTGCCATTCATGAACCACCTGAAGCCCTCCATGAAGGCCTGGTGAGACATGACGGCACATGGGCTACTACCTTGAGGGTTGTAAACGGAACCGACCCCGGCAGCCAGATACCAGGCGCTTATTGCCCGGTAACGCTTCGGTCTGACAACCAGACCCTCCAGGTAAAAAAGGCCGCAGATGCAATTCAGCAAATGCTTAACAGCCCGCCTTACAGCCAGAATATAAAGAATTTTACATCGGCCGAGTATGCACTTGAACTGATAAAAGGTGTAGTGAAAGTTGAATTTCTCAAAAAATAATGACGCGGAAATGCAAACAAAAGATACAATTGATTCAGGATTGGTTGTTCCGGTAGATATAGCCGCGCTTTGTGTGGGTATAATTGACCAGAACGATAAATCAGGTACCAGTACATTTGCAGGCGCAACCACAGTTTTTACCAACCAGTCGGGCAATAATAACGCCTATGTTGGCACCAATGTGGTAAGAGCGCTGTCTGCTGCTCCGTGGCAGCAGTTAACAACTGGTATACACCTGCACTGGAACCTGCCCGAAGCGCTTACTCAGGGAGGCAACAGTCAATCGGGCAGCCTTTTGTTCGGAGCGGTGCCAAACAGATGGCTTATCAGCCGTTTACTTATTACCAAAAACGGGCCCGTTCGCAGCTCATGGATAATTCAGAGCGACTCCCTGAGCAATACACTTCCTACCGGGCAGTTGGCAGTAACCCTGCCAGTAAAAAAAATCAACCCTACCGACCTGGACTATAAATATGTAGGGATGTATAAAGTTTTTGACAGCCAGTGGGCAGACCCCGCCAATAATAGTTATTTCAGAGAACTCACCGGGCAGGATTTGTCGGCCGTTTCAAGCGGCGACTCCTCATTTGCAGCTTTTTATCCCAACAGCCGTAGCTTGTTTGGTTTCCAGGACACCCTGTCTGATTTAAAAATAGGCCCTAATGACCCACCCGTTGACCTCATGTATGAAGTAACCGGCTGGTTTAGCAACACTATCAACGACCCGCTGCGTGACGGTAAAACCCGTGAACAAATAAATAATGATTATAACTGGACGTACGATGGCCCTGATGAAACTTCCACTTACTCGTTATATAGTGGCATCATCCAGAGTATATCATATACACCATATCAGAAGTACGTTGTAGACCAGCCCAATCAGAAGCCTGTCGATGCGGTTTTAACAATCGGAAATACGCCGCCTGAGTGTTTTGCTGCTTATTTCAAAGACCTGCTGCACCCCGATACACCATTTTTTGAAACCCTGCTGAATGCTTTCCAGAATGGCTTGCTGAGCGAATTTATGCAATTAAAGACCGACCAGCTTGCCCAGCTGAACGAAGTGCTACACCAGAAAACATTTGCCAGTATCAGCACAGGCACCGTTTATCAGATAACGCGCCCGGCCAAAGATTCACCCGATGAGCCTGATGTAGCATTTCCTTTGCCATTGGCCGAGGCATTAGATACCCTGAATGTTTATCAGCAGCAGGTTGATTTCTATGAGCGTTACACGCTGGGTTTTCAATGGCAGTTATTTGCTGACTGGTACCGTATGGTTAACACCAAAGATGCTAACCTGCAAAATACCCTTTTTCAGCTCATTTATAACAGCATAGGCAATACCTGGCCGTCTATACAGGCAACTAGTAATCAGCTGGCTACTCAATTAAACAAGCAAACGGCCTACGTTAATCAGTTAATATCTACCATTGATAACACCTTGCAGCTGAAGGAAACCTCGCCTGCACGCTACTGGCAGCCTAATGAACCTGTTATGCTTGTTATTCCTACCAATATGACAAACGCCGTGCGGGCTAAGTCAATTGTAGCTAATTATGACGATTCTGGTTATCTGAAATGCCGCACAGTTGCGCAAATCATAAGTGCCATTGTGGTAAACAACATTACAGTTACAGCCGGCCAGTTCTTCAGTGCAGGTTTGCCCTCGCCTAACAACCTGCCGTATCCTGCTGCCACCAATAGTTTATTGCTCGAATCGCTTTTGTTGAATACCAATCTGGTTTCGGGTATTACGGGTGTTCCGGCAAGTAATCTGGAGGCAGCACTCAATATGGCTTTAAATGGGCAGCCTCAGCAGGTTTACACGTTTAGCGGGGTTGTACCTTCTGCCCTTGAAGTGTACTGGTGGCATAGCAACCCGTGGTTTCCTGTTTTTACTGAATGGAGTGTCAAGTTTGCCCCTTTAGAAGTTACCGAACGCAACGGGCAGCTCTACAATTACACAACCGACCTTTTTACTGTCAATTATACCATTGCGCAAAACAATGGCGGCAGTGTGGTGTATAAAGGTGCTGTAAACCCTGCAACTATTGATTTTTCTACTGCTCAGCAATACCGTAGCTCGGCCATTATAAGTACCAGCGCCGCAGAGACTTTTTATGAACAGCTTGAACAATATCTGGAAGTTTACCCTAACCAGACCTTGCAGCAAATTGCCGATGCCTTGCAAACAGGCATCTATGCCTCTAATGCTTTCAGTGGTTTTAATAGCCTGCTGGGCATGATGCAGCAAAGTATGCAGCTCAATATTAATGTAACGCCTCAAAACCCATATTACTCTATTACGCAGGCCGTTGCACAAATAGCAGGCAAAGCCAATGCTGTATCGCCTGTTCCTAATGGCAGTTATAATCCTGTCAGGGCTGGTTTCTTTGAATTCAGCTTCAGCCTGGTAGATGTTTTCGGGCAGAAAAGACCAGTAAACATTACCAGAAGTATTACATCAGAGCAGCTCACAACTATTTATAAGACACAGGTAGTGCCCAATGTAGTGTATATGCCACCGGCTCTGGCGCAACCGTCCAGATTGCTTTTCAGGTGGATGTCGGCTATCGGAAATCAGATTCAGGAAATGAATGCGCATCCGGCCACTACTCCTATTTGCGGTTGGATACTCCCCAACCATCTCAATGGCAGCTTGTTTATTTATGACCAGCAGGGCCGTTCAATGGGTACACTCGGTATGAACGGAAACCAGACGGCCATGGCCTGGCAGTCGGCTCCCGGTAATAATGCCACCATTAACCAGTCAATTGAGCAGGTTTTTGCCTTGCAGAATCCTAATCTTCGCGATTTCGCGGTGGCGCTATATAACAACGGGCCGGAGTTTTTCTCAAATTTCTGGAAGGCCGTTGATAACATGCATAATTTTATAGACCCCAGCAATTATGCACAAAGTGCTGACCTGGCCGTACTGATTGGCAGACCCATTGCACTTGGTGAAGCCATGCTCCGCCTGGAACTAAACAGCAGCCCGGTTCTGAATCAAAGCTGGGCCACCCTTACCAGTGGTGAGTACCGTACCGATAACCAGTTTACGGATGTCAGGTTTCCTGTCATTCTAGGCGACCTGAACCAGTTAAATGACGGATTGATTGGATATTTTCTTGATACGGCAGACTCTTTTAACTTTTCAACTTTTTATACGGAAGGCGCAGCATCTACCGGAACCAGCGGTGTTATAAAGCCGGTTGAAGATACTATTACGCTAAAGGCATCACCAGGGCCAGACTCCCCCGTACCGTATGATGTATCTGCCGATGCCCGTTACGTGCTCATGCTGTTTGACCCCCGCGCAGTGGTACATGCAACTATGGGTATTTTACCAACGAAGGTAATAGATATACCATCAAACCTGTATTCAGATACCCTCAATGTTCTGGAAATGACCTTTTTAACAACTCCGGTTCTTAAGGGCGTTACAGGTTTCAATATGCCGGTACCTGAAGAGGAAAGTTACCAGTGGTCGTGGGTGGAAGAAGCCGTATTTGAAGAAAAACCTGTGTGGGAAGTAACACCCGAAATTAGTTATGTGGGCGGTGAGGCCATTGCAGCGTATACCCCGCAGACCATTAGAGAAGGATGGCTGAAACTTACGCCGGAGTTGCTGCACTTTGAATTACTGAATGACAATGGCCAGCCTTTGGGCATTGCCAATGCCGTTAATACGTTTTACATGTCTGTCAGTAACCGGAAACCCCTCGAAATTATTTTTAAACCTGCGTCTTTACCAAAAAATGTAGCATCTGCCATTTACATACATTTGGGCCAGCTCGTTAGCCAGAAAGATGTTCCGGATATACAGTTTTCAGCTGAGGGCTGGTCATTCCGGCTTCTGAACGACACACGTTACGGAAATTTCTGGGTGGCCAACCCAACAGTAGAGCTGGTTTTAAACCCTAAAGAAGCATTTAAAATAACACTCAGCAATGTTAAAACCACCAATCAGACAGGTCAGGTACAAATGTACTTTGAGTACCTGAACGTTACCGGTGTAAACGATGGCCTGGATGCAGTGCTAATTACACTTAGCTGAGCTTAGCAAAATAAATCTATTATTTATCACTATTCTTTCAATTAACAATTTAAAACAAAACAACTATGCAAGACACTCAGACATTTCCGCAGTTGTCTTTCTCCCTAAGTAATCCGGGGCAGGATAACACCATTTATGTAACTACAGACCCCACAGTAAACAAGTTGGTTTTCAGAGTTAAAACCAATAAAGATAACACCGTTTTCAGTTCGGGTCAGTTAGTACCGCCTACAGACGCTCCAACGGCCACAGGTTCTATACTGTATCTGGACCTGAGCACTTTGCAGATTCCTGAGGCCGATTTTAGCAAAATTGTTTGTTCTTCTACCGATTGGGACTACGCCCTTTATCCGAACAGCATTATTGGTCTGGTACCAACGAAAGATATTACCCTGAATCAGGGTTCAGATACGGTAGAAATCAAAATAGAAAATCTGGTTTTGCCAACACCCCCCTCATCGCCCAACGTTAACTTATCTGTTTCATATTACAGGGTCAGCCCTATTACGATTGGCAATTTGGCGCAGCTTTCTTTCTTTAAAGTGCTTTTGCAGGCCGCCCCTGAAGACAAAAAAGACTTGCACAATGCCATTGATTGCATACTCACTACCCCTCCCATAATAGTCAATACAGTTCGGGATTATCCACAGGTAGATAACAGCATTACATTTGCCTTTAAGCCGGGGTCTAATCCGGTAGTGGTTAAAGCAGGGCCAAAAACTACTTTTACGGTTAGTTTCGTATATGCACCATCGGCACCAGGCTATGGCGCCCTGACAACGCCCCAATCGGCGCGCGATAACATTGTGGTAGCCCAGGGCGAAAATGCCTCAGGCTGGAGCGTAACACCCAATACGGATGCCCAGAACCCATGCTGGATTTTGCAGCCACCAGTAAACGCTGAAATTGTAGGTACAGGAGCCGGAGCCATAGTTTCTTTTTATATAACTGAAATTATGACCAGTTTTCAACCGGGTTCAACGCTCATGTATGTACAATATCAGAATGTACCTGGTTTTAACGATGGCTCTTACTACATGACACTCACCAAAATACCTCATGTGGTCATTAATAATCTGACAATAACACCCAATCCGTCAGTTATCAAAAATGGAGAAGCCAGTGTTACTATTTCGTGGAATGCAAAAGATTACCAGTCTTTAATGCTGATGCCGTTTTATCAGGATGTAACCAATAAAAACAGTTTTAAGGCAACCCTCAAAAAGTCTACCGTCATTACCTTGGTAGCTAATGGTGCGGCCACTACGGCCAATCAGGCAACAAAAACCACCACTGCCGATGTGCTGCCTGTCATTAACTCGTTTAAAGTTACTCCTAAAAATATCTATTACAACAATTACCCGCATGACGCCAAGTTTTTTTGGGACGTAGATACCAATGATTCGGTAATGCTGGTAAATGACGTAACTGGCAGCAAAGAGAGTGTGCCTAAAACCAGTACACAAATCAAAAGTATAACCACGCCGGGTATGTGGTCGTTGATTCCTCAGAATGAAGAAAACCCCTATACTTTGTTAAGAAATGTGCTTATTCAGTCATTCAAAGTAAACCCGCAGTCTGATTCGCTGTCATTCAAATCCAGCTCTGTGGTCGCTTCACCTTCTGCTGAGTTTCTTGCTGCATTAGACATTGACAATAAAAAAGTTCATTTTCTTAATTCTCTCGATTATACTGAGAATGCAACCGCATTAAGCACTGATGGAACCCCCATTGATCAGGTTTTCGCTCACAGTGGTTCTTATCTCTTTGTATTGAATAACAAGGCTGGTGCTGTAAACATTATTAAAATATTGAGAGACCCATCAACCGGAAATTACTCGTTTTCAAAGTTGTCATCTATCAAAATAGCCGGAACCCCGGCACGCATTGCCATATCTGGCGACGACAAATACATCTTTGTAACAACAGATCTTGAAGGTAAAGGCAATTTTATAGTGATTGAAAACAAAGGCGCCGACCAGTTCTCAATAAAACAGACCATTCAAACTTATCAGTCACCGATGGGTATTGCAGTAGACCCTTCAGGCACAAACGTGTATGTGGCTATTAAAGGCGACAACAGTATTTGTGTAATGGCTTATAGCTCGGTAAATGATGCATTTATGTATAGCCGGAGCATTAGCAACCTGCCGCAGAACCCTGTTGATGTGGCAGTGGCCGACGAAAACGGCAAAACTCTGCTTGTTGCCTGCTATGCTACCAATCAGGTAATGGTTGTTGATTATGATGACGACGGCACCTCGCCCAGACAGTCTCTATCTGTAAACACCTCTCCAATACGGATTGTAACTACAACAGACAGAGCCTATGCCTTTGTTATTAATTATTCATCTGGCAATGCCTCGCTTATCAGCTGTAGTAAAGGAACCGGAAGTTGCAGCGTAATTGATGCGTCTATCAAGACAGGTCCTAATCCGCTTGCTATTTCAATGGCTTATGACAACACAGCGGCCTACATTGCCAACTCTGATAAAAGTGTTACTACATTTAATCTGATAAATTATCAATTACGTAGCACTCCGGTAGATATAGGTAAACAACCAACCAATGTAATAGCCACCGCCGATGGCAAAAAACTGGTAGCATGGCATAATGTGCTTTTTATTAGCAACAAACCTGATTTTACAAAGGGCCTGTATATTTATGAAACCGCCTCAGGCGCAATATCCACACGCCTTGAAGACGACTCAATCGTTGATTGTGTGGTTTCTCCGGTTGCTTCAGTTGGCCTGATGTATGTAATTGAGAAGTCAAGTACAGAAATAAAAATCATGGAAACCGGAACCTTCAATGTAACAGGTTCGATATCTATTCCTGCCGGAGAAGGTGATGTAAGCAGATATCCCGTTGAGTTGAGTATGTCTGCCGATGGTAAAAATCTTTATACGGTTGTTAAAGATTCTGCTGGCAATTACAGTTTTATTGCTTTTACCTGTGACGAAAAAAATGCGACATACAATGTAAATACAGATGTATTTGTATTTAAAAATGTATCAACATCAAATAGTGTTCTATTGCAGAACACACCTGATGGCACACACGCTTTTGTTCTCAGTTCTTTAGACAAGAAAATCTGGACATTGATTCAAGATTCAAACCATGTTTATCAATTATCAACTACCCAGATAAGCCTATCTATTCTTACAAAGACAATGGCTGTGTCGCCAGACAACAGTAAGCTATACGTGGTTATGCAGCAGAACATGAAAACCTCTATTGCAAGTGTAAATATTAGCGACCTTACGTCAATAGAAACCCAAATGCCATCTTCTTATGCAATACTAACCAATTTTCAGCAGGCGGTAGTTTCTCCTGATAGTACCCGGTTGTTTGTTACAGATGCTAATACGGCAGGTGTCCGAATTATCAGTACTACCACTTTACGTATTATCCAGACACTTACCTGGCAGCAAAATCTACAGTATCCTACCGGAATAGCCATTTTTCCAAATGGGTCATCTATTTACCTGACAGGATTCAATAGCAATAACCTGGCAGTAATAAATCAAATTAGCTAAAAAAGTTAATCAATCACCTTAAAATTACATAAACATGAGCTACGACGGATTTTTTATCAGAGACTATGTTGGCGAAACAATAGATGGCCCTAAAGGCACAAGCTGGACAAACTCGCCCGATATTATTTGCCCGGGTACCACGCCTCTGCAAGACCCCAGCGTTATTACCAATGCAGATTATTATAACAAAGGGCTGCCACAGCTTAACAATCAGACACCTTTAACCAACAATTGGGTGTATGTAAGGGGTGTTAACCCGCAATCAGTTCCGCAAACCTCAACAGTATTTTTGTATTATGTAGATACAACCATCGTCCTTTGGCCCCAGAACTGGATGTCAACGGGTATCATATACGGAGGCAAACAGCAAAACTGGGTAACACTCAATGCGCCTGCTTCCACCGATAATCAGGGAATACAAGGAACAATTTCTCCCTTTGGCTGGACACCCCCGCGCAATAACACGCATTATTGTCTGGTTGCATGGGCTAATAATGGTGATGACCAACTTACACCCCCAGACCTGGGCAGTATTGGCAGTGTGCCAGATATGGCTAATTTTATACTGACACACCCGAATGTAGGTTGGAAAAATACCACAGAAGTAGATGCAACCGTACCTACTATACAGGGAGTGGCTTCTATCATCGGGCCTTCTTCAGGTGGGCTATTAAGTATTGGTTTACAATGCGATAAACTGCCCAAAGATGGCTACATTGAGTTCTCGGTACCTGGCCCGGATGCTGACAATACAATTATTCTTCCAAAAACACAGATTGTCTCTCCAAACTACGCACCCACATTTCAGGTTACCTATCCGTCTATGCCAGGTGGTTTTGTAACACAAATGAACTGGAAATATTACCAGGGTGCAACGCCTGCCCCGGCAGGGTCTAACGTTATACCTTTTGTGGCCACCTGGGGTTTAACATCCAGCTTTATAGATGAGGTACGCCAAATTGCTCCCCAGCACCTGATAGATGTTCATCATTATGGCTCACCAGTAGAATTTCAAGCCAATGGTCGCAATTCAGAGACAAAAATAAGAACGATCATGGTAATTGGCTCAGTGCCTTTCAAATTGATAAGGTAGGAAAACAAAAATAAATCGGTCTCAGGATTTTTGATTTTCAGAATGAAAGAGACCGGTTTTTAAAGATTGAAAGAGTAAACAGTAGTTTTAAATTTTATTCCATCTCTTTTGATGTGATTTACTCTTTTGCCGTGAATTTATTTTTTAACTGATACTACATAAAACAATTTTATTATGAGTTACGACGGATTTTTTATCAGAGATTACGTAGGCGAAACCATTGACGGCTCTAAAGGCACCAGTTGGACCAATTCGCCTGATATTATTTGTTCAGGTCCTACTCCATTGGCAGACCCCAAAACTATCTTAAATGCAGATAATTACAACAAAGGACTCCCCATTGGCTATAAACAGTCACCTGAGATGAACAATTGGGTGTATGTACGTGGCGTCAATCCCCAAACAGTACCACAAAAAACAACTATTTATATGTATTATGCAGATAGTTCTGTTATGCTGTGGCCTCAGAACTGGAAATACCGTGAATTTATGTATGCCGGAGAATACCAGAACTGGGCATCTTTTGTGGCTCCGGCACGCACGGATAATCTGGGCTTACAGGGTACAATTCCTCCCTTTGGCTGGACACCCCCAACAAAATACAATTATTGTCTGGTTGCCTGGGCAAAAAATGGCCCGCAACAAAACATACCACCCGATTTGCATAGCATAGGAAAGGTATCTGATTTGGGTAAATTTATAATTTCAAACCCTAATATCGGATGGAAAAACACCATTGCCGTAGATGCAACCAAACCCACACTTACAGGCGATGCCCCAATAGATGGCCCACCTGAAGGTGGTATTTTAAACATTGGCCTTCAGTGCGACAAAATACCCAAAGGTGGATTTATTGAATTTTTTGTTCCAGGGCCTGACCAGGACAATACCATCATTTTTCCGAAAACAAAAATTGAGGTCAACAATTACGCACCCACTGTGCAGGTTGCATATCCGGCGGTACCTGGTGGCTTTAAAACACAATTAATCTGGAACTACTATGAAGGTTCAACTCCGGCACCCGACGGAGCCAATATTATTCCATTTGCAGGAACATGGGGTTTAACCTCCGATTTTATTGACATCGTAAGAAAAACAGCGCCACAGTTTCTGGCAGATGTACATCATTATGGCACTCCGGTAGAATTCGCAAGAGATAAAAGTCAGCTCAAAATACCAATCAGAACGATGATGATTGTGGGTTCAATACCTTTCAGATTTACCCGTTAATACATTTTTTTGGGTCTTTATTCTGGTTTTATGTATTTGTGAAAGCAAATACATAAAACTTTAAATGCCTGCTAAAAAAATGTGGTTTCAAACTACCAATTCACTTAGCTAATTTATGATTGTTAAGATTGACAACATTAAAATTTTAACAGGTATCAGAAAGAAAAAAAATTTTACGTCAGGAATTACCAATTTAATTAATTTATAACAAAAACTGTTGACTACAATGGCAATTACAACACAAAACTACTCTCCTGTTGTTACTCTACTTCAAAAGCAACTCAGTGACGACACCGAACTTAAAAAATTGCTGAATAAATCGCTCAATTTGGCAAAGCAATCTGCACAGGCTAGCTTAAATGCGTCTTTATTTAATGCCTTGAACATATTATACAAAAATAATGGCTGGCCAACCAATTCTGATGATTATCTGTCTTACCTAACTTACTTTGAACAGGTGCTTCCAAGCGAATCAATTGAACTACACGGCCCCTGGTCAAATCCTTTAGGTTACAGTCAGCAGATTTTCGACAGACTTTGTCAGTTTTACTGGCTAATTGACCAACCGCTTACTGAATACAACAAGAAGACATTGCAGAGTTACACCAATGACGGTTTTTCTTTTGCAGACTGGCTAGACAAATATGCCAGTGAATGGGGTAGTTTCCTAAACACTTCTGCATCCTTAACTAATGCTACACTGGCTACGTTCTTGGCAGACCCTATGTACAATGCACAAGACTACATTAATGACAAACCTAACTGGGTATCTTTCAATACGTTTTTCTATCGGCAGCTAAACATCAATACCCTGAACGGTTCACCAATGAGGCCGATTGCCAATCCGAATGACAATACCATTGTTACATCACCAGCTGATTGTACCTTCAAGGCTATCTATCAGATTGATGCAAACGGTAATGTGCTGGATACTAATGGTAACCTTACTACTTTCAGATTGAAACAAACCCACACCATAGGCAAAGTAAATGACCTGCTAGGGCCAGATGGTGAACAATATGCCAGTAAGTTTTACGGTGGCACATTTGTACATTACTTCCTGAGCCCCTTTGACTACCACCGTTTCCATACCCCTGTAAGTGGTAAAGTAAAATATATTGAAGCATTATCAGGAAGTGTATTTCTTGATGTACAGATTACCGGCGACCAATTTGATGCACCTGATAGTTCAACAGACGGTTATGAATTTACACAGGCCCGTGGCGTTGTGATTATCGATACCGGCGATGACAGCATCGGCTCTGTAGCCACTATTCCTGTAGGTATGGCACAGGTTTCTTCAGTGCACATGTACAGTAATCTGGCAGGACAAACCGTAAACAAAGGAACAGAGTTCGGGTATTTTGCCTTTGGCGGGTCTGATATTATCATGCTTTTCGAGAAGCCGGTAGATCAGCTGAAATTTGTTGAAACTGTTGCCAATGCGCAAGTACCAGACAGTTACACCAATCCTGCAGGTTTCCACTTCAAGTACGGTGAGCCGTCAGTGATTATTCAATCTTGAATCAGATAAAAAAAATGGCAGACGGGTATAAATCCTGTCTGCCATTTTTTTTTGCACTAGAGTATTATTGAAACTGCCTATAAACCTTGTCTATTGTTATTAGGGATTCTTTGTTTTATACCATTATCATAAGTCTTTAAAGTAGGTCCTTTTATAACATACCGGTTATCCATTAAATAGTTTGCAAAATAACTTCGCTCAATTCTTCCTGTACATCCACTCCCTTATTGGCATTATACCAGGTATGAATCCTGACTGTTAGCTCCTGAAAAGGTAATTTTTCTTCTAATGCCTTTGAGTAAATTACCTGACATTCTTTTGGGCGAGGCCCCCAGGTTGCCAGGTCATTACCGTTTTGGTCTCTGATTACCAGCTTCGGAATTGATTTCGTACCATTGGTTAAATAATTATCTATACTATGCGGAGCAGAATCCCGCAATTCAACGCTAACTGATATCAATGGGTTGGCTTGGGCAGCCATTATTATAAACGGTACATTATGGGCTGCATCGCCACACCAGGGCTCAGTAATCAAAAGCCATTGCTGTGGATTATCAATTTTTTTAATGGTTTCTAAAAATTGGGGCGACAAAGTCTGGGTTTTAAACCATCTCGACATCCGCGCCCAATTCAATTTGGTATATTCGTAATAATCTGGTTTGTTGTAAGGCGCTGCCTGGTCTTGTTCCTCTTTATTAACTATGCTCTCAAAATAAGAACTATATGCTCTGAAATCCATGTTTATAATTTACGTTCGGTTATCAAGGCAAAATTAAGCTTAATACCAGTGTTGATGACTATCATTTCCACCCAGGGAACTAGTTTCCTTTAGGAAAGTGATTAGATTTGCATTTTTAAGAATATATTTTAGTGTTAACAAAAATGAAAAAAAGAGCAACAGTAAATACCTCTCAACTTTGCAGAAAAAGAATTTCTACCATTAAAGACACCATGGAAATATTATCGGGCAAGTGGAAGTTTCATATACTGGGTACCTTAATGGAAAGAGACCACCTGCGGTTTATGGATTTACTGCGCGAGGTAGATGGAATTGGTACCAAAATGCTTGCCAAAGAATTGCAGGATATGGAAATGAACCAACTGGTTTCAAGAACAATACTCGATACCCGGCCTGTTACAGTTCAATATTCACTTACCGAGTTTGGCAAGACCTTAAACCCTATTATAGATGAAATTATCAGATGGGGAAACGAGTATCGCAGCTCTATAGTGGGCAAAGAAAAAGAGGTATAGCTGAAATTCCGCGATTTTATACAATTTCATAAATCTAAACATTTGTACCAACCCAATGGAAAACAGGCTTAGAATGCTAAGGGAGGCTAAAAATTTGACACAAACCGAGCTGGCTGAAAAATCTGGCCTTTCTTTACGGACCATTCAGAGAATTGAGGCTGGTAGTGTCTTGAAAGGTTTTACCCTGAAAACCCTGGCAAATGTACTCGATACAGCCCCTGACAATTTATTGGCTCACAAGCCGGCTACAGACTTAAGCCGCGCAAAATTAATCAACCCGTCGGCCCTATTGGGGCTTATTATACCTTTTGGCAATATTATATTCCCTTTAATTTTAACCCACAAAACTAAAGACTTATATAATAAAGAGCTGGGGGAACACATTGTAAGCCTTCAGATTGTGCTATCGGTTATTCTCTCAATCATGATGATACTCAGCCCATTTATCCAAAAATGGCTGGCCATCAGGTTTCCGCTTTTTTTGATTCCTCTTATTGGTATAATATCCATCAAGCTAATTGTCATTATCAGAAACGGAATGAGCCTGAACCAACGGAACGAATTACAAATCAAGCTCAAAGCCAGCTTCTTATGAGGCTTTTCGCTAAAATGTCGTAAAAGTGTCGTAGCATTTTTTGTCGGAAATTGATTCAAAACCGAAAAATTGCGACAAAAAAACACAAATGAAGACATTTAAGAAGATTACCCTTATTTTAGTAACAATTGTTGCCTTAACATTAATTGGTGGCCACTTTTACTTTGATAGAAAATTCACCCCGCCCGACAACTATCTTTTAGTTCATCATGAGGCAGAAAATGTACCCATTCAATGGAATGTAACCGATAAAAACCCCTATTCTGCCATGTTTTTGCAGGTGCATTTAAAAGGCATAGACCGGCCATTTTTTATGCAGATAGATTTTGGGTCGCCCGTTACCTTGTTTTATGTCAAATCGCTGGCTTCGGTTCAGAAAATGTATCCAAAGCTGGTTATGCCAGATATAAAGCAAAATCAGGTTGCGCTTCAATTCAGCATCGGCAAAATGGAGGTCTCCTCCGGTATATTTCAATTAATCAATTACGGAGAAAAACTGGATTTTTCTAAGCCCGATGCCATTCATGTTATTGGTACTATTGGTACCGACTTACTGGAAAAAAGAATTACCACCCTCGATTTTAAGCACAATAGCTGTTCTTTTACAGAAAACCTGCCAACAACCGGATTTGTAGATTTTGAATTCAAAAAACGCCGCATTATTTTGCCTGCCAGGTTGCAAAACAAAAACCTTCAATTACTTTATGATTCGGGCAGCAGCAATTATGAACTAATAACCAGCCAGGAAGATTGGGAAAACTACCGTACTAAAGGTGGTAGAATTAAAAACGAGAAAGGAAATTCATGGGGAAACCCCCTGAAGGTTATTACTGCCCCAGCCAGCCAAACCATACAATTAGGGCAAACCGATATGGCTTTGTCAGAGGTAACTTATGTTGAAGGTACATCTGCCATGCAAAACTTTTTAATGAGAAGCTCAGGCATGGAAGGCATGATAGGTAATAAACTATTGCTGAACCACAAATTGATTCTGGATTGTAAGAACGAGAAATTCAGAATTGAATAATGCCCGCTTAAGCATTTTTATCTATTAACAAACAGAGAAACAAGCTATGCTTCATTTCTCTGTTTTTTTAATGTGTCCAGCACATCATCTAATTGTTTGAATCTGTTCTCCCATATCTTACGGTATTGCTCCAGCCATTTATCTATTTCTTTCATTTTTTCAATTTCAAGTGAATAGAAAATCTCCCTGCCCTGAAACTCCTGTTTTACAAGCTCGCATTCTGTCAGTATACGCAAATGCTTAGACACCGCCTGCCTTGTAGTATTAAAGTTCTCTGCAATGGCATTGGGTGTCATGGCTTGCAAGGCTATCAGGGCAATAATGGCCCTTCTGGTGGGGTCTGCAATGGCCTGAAAAACATCTCGCCTCATAATTACATATTGTTTAAGAAACTAATTGGTTGCGAATTTAAGTGCAGCGTTTGTGGTTTGCAATGGTTTTTTGATTAAATTTTTGAAAGTTTAAATTATGACCTTGGTGAGACTGTTACAGTGAAAAGTTTGTTGATTATTCTTGAAATTAATATTTTATTTGCACGAACATTTTAGCCGGATAACTTTAGAAAACACACTAATGATATTCGGCTAAATAGTTTTTTTAATTTTTGATAAGTAAACCTCTGACTAACAAAGCAACCATTAAAATTATCATAATGAATTTAAGAACACTTTTTACACTGCTACTTTTATGTACCACATTTTTAAGCTACTCTCAAAAGCAAAGAATTAAATGTACAAATATCTTTATTTCTTACCTTGATGATTCTTGGTCACAAGGACCATTTGTTGGTCTATTGACAGACGATGGGGCTACAATAAATGTTTCTAATGCAGAAAAGGGATCTTATACCTCACTCCAAAAATTTAAAAAGGATTACTCTGATCTTTTCGGGCATATTAGTTCACAACAGGTCTCACTTACAGGTGGTGGTAAAGGCTATTTATTTAAAGGTTTAATGAAAAACAGTGGGATGATTATTATTGAAATGTATGCTGAATTTCCAAATGTGGCATATTCATTCACTTGTAAATACCCAAAAGAAAGTGATAAGGAGTTTTCTACAACAATAATAAAGGCGTTGTCAAGTATCGAGGTTGATGAAAAAATAGAAGTTGATATCACAGAAAACCTTGAGTATTTTGTTGATTGGAAAAAACAAGGCTTTGTTCCTTTATACGTTGGTTATCCGTCTCATCCTTATGAAAAAGCTGCTTCACTTAGTATTTCATATAAGAATAAATCTGGTTTAAAATCGGGAGAACTTGATTTAAGTTGGCCGGAAATAGAAATTAGCATTGAAGAATTGATTCTTATTGATATGGAATCTGAAATGGATAGCTTATCCCAACTGGAAAGCAAAAAAACCTTTGCTGACCAAATGTTTGAAAAGAAAGAAAAAAATGCCGATTGGAAGTATAAGCAAATAAAATCTGATGAAATGAAGTTTACCCAAGGAAAGGCGTACCGTACAATCATAGAAATAAATTCTGATACCAGTAAGGCCTATCAAATTTATCAGTATTTCTGGGTTAATGACAGAATTTTTGAAATGCATGCACAAATCAGAAATTTAGATGCCAATTTAGAAAAGTTTGAAAAAATTGCTTCCTCATTCAGGATTTTATAGTATTCAAATAAAGCCACTTTAAATGCTTTGTGAAGAAATTTGCAAAGCATTTTTTCTGTCCAATAAAAAAATCTTTACTTCTTCCCCCAATTTCGTATCAACACATAAACGGCAAACAAAAAGGTAATCGCATAAACCACAGACAAGGCCGGTTTCTGAAATTGAAGAGTTTTAAAGTCGAACTGTTTATACAAGGCTACCCCTACTATAATGGCCACAATGCTTAAAGTAAAAACCGGTGCTTTTCGTTTTTCCATAGTAATAGATTTTAGGAAAATTATAAAAATCAAAAAGCCTCTCTGGTTGAAAAGAGAGGCTTTTTCTGTGATCCCGCTGGGACTCGAACCCAGGACCCATACATTAAAAGTGTATTGCTCTACCAGCTGAGCTACGGAATCTTAAACTGGTTTATCTACTCGAAAAAAGGTTGTAACGTTTGTGATCCCGCTGGGACTCGAACCCAGGACCCATACATTAAAAGTGTATTGCTCTACCAGCTGAGCTACGGAATCTTATTTTGATTATTCAGAAATCTGAAAAGAAGAAATTGAAAGAAGAACTAAAATTCATTACTTTTGCTTTCTTAATTCATTTCAGGTGTTACCCCTTTTCCTGAATCGCGGTGCAAAATTACATTTTTTGATATTATGATGCAAACATACTTTTTGAATTTTCTGAAAAAACTTTTTATAATATTCATATTTTCTTTACAATTCGTTGATAGTCAAGCTCAAAAAAAGTTATACACAACTGCAGATTCTTTGTTTAAACAGAAAAAATTTGACGAAGCGGCCTCTCTTTATGAAAAAATAATTACCGAAACCCCCAACTTTAATCCGAAGGTTTATCTGAAGCTGGCAAATATTTATGAAAACCGTGGCGACTTCGTTATGGAGCTTTACTACCTTAATCTGTACTCTTTCAGGTATGCCGATGAGCGCGTATTTGAGAAAATTTATACCATCGCCACCGAAAACGGCTACAAGGGGTATGAAAAAAACGACCTCAATTATTTTCTGTATTATTTCAGGCAATATTCCATATACGCATGGGCGGGATTTTTAATTATTGGCATCTATGTATTTGCAGTTTTTCTAATCAAAAGGCTCAATAATCAATATAGCCCTATCCAGCACAAAATATTATTTCTGGTATATCTGGTCTTCTTGTCGGTGCTTATCAATCTTCCTAATAATTACCGCACCGCCATTATAAAAAACGAGCAGGTTTACCTGCGCGACTACCCCTCGGCGGCCTCGCATATAGTAGGCAGCATCAGCGAAGGCCACAGGCTTAATGTAATCAATTCTGAAGACATCTGGTATCAGGTTCTATGGGACGGCAAGTTTTGCTACATCAAACAAAGCGATATTCTCCTGATTCATTAATTCTTAAGTCCGTCGGCTGGTCAAAGCCTTTTATAAAGCTTTTGCATGCCTTTATGGTTTAACCTGTGCCTCGGGCATCAATCTGTTGCATGGGGTTTATACCTCTCTTCAGCTTCAATTTTGATGTTAATTCTAAGTTCGGTAATTTTGCGCAATTATAAACAGAATTGACCCAAGCAATGGCCAGAAACAAAACATTCGTAATTGACAGTATAGAGGTTGAAAATTTTGCAGCAGAGGGTAAATGTTTTGCAAGGCACAACGGACAAGTAATTTTTATTGAAGGCAGTAACGTATCGCCTGGCGATAAAGTGAAACTTTGGGTGAATAACCGCAAAAAAAACTATGCTGAGGCCAACGTCTTAGAAATACTGGAGGCCTCTCCGCTGCGCATTGCTCCTTTCTGCCAGCATTTCGGGGTTTGTGGGGGTTGCAAATGGCAACACGTGCCTTATGAAAAACAATTAGAACTAAAAAGCCAGCAGGTGCAAGACCAACTGAGCCGCATTGGTAGGCTTGAGCTCCCCGTTATAAACGATATTCTTGGTTCGGCCAATACTACTTTTTATAGAAACAAGCTGGAGTTTACTTTCTCTAACAGCCGTTGGTTTACCAGAGAAGAAGCCAGCCTTGGAGAAGATACCGACAAAAACGCACTGGGTTTTCATGTGCCCAAGCGTTTCGAAAAAGTACTGCCCATTGAAAAATGCTATCTGCAAAAAGACCCTTCTAATCAGATAAGACTAGCCCTGCGCGACCTGGCCAATGAGCAGGGATATACCTATTATGACCACATTGCGCACGAGGGTTTCTTACGTAATATCATGATTAGAACCACCTCTATCGGCCATCTGATGGTGATGATTCAATTTGCACAAAACAATGAATCTGATATTGAGCTGGTACTGGGTCACCTCAAAGAAAAGTTTCCTGAAATCACGTCTTTGAATTACGTTTTGAATCAAAAGCGAAACGATACCTTCCATGACCTTGAAGTGCATACTTTTGCAGGCAAGCCATATATAGAAGAAAAAATGGAGGATCTGATTTTCAGAATCGGTGCCAAATCTTTCTATCAGACCAACTCTGAGCAAGCGTATGAGCTTTACAAACTTACCCGCGAATACGCAGGCCTGACAGGCAACGAACTGGTATATGACCTTTATACCGGTACCGGCACCATTGCCAATTTTGTAGCTAAACAAGCCCGCAGGGTAATAGGTATTGAATACGTAGAAGCCGCTGTTGAAGATGCAAAAATTAATTCTGAGGTAAATAACATACATAATACCGAGTTTTTTGCCGGTGATATGCGCAAATTTCTGACCCGTGAATTTATTGAACTGAAAGGTAAACCGGATGTAATTATTACTGACCCACCACGCGCCGGAATGGACGAGCCGGTTACCCGCACAATTCTGGATGTAGCCCCGCAAAGAATAGTTTATGTAAGTTGCAACCCTGCCACACAAGCCCGTGATTTGGCTATTTTGAGCGAAAAATATCGTATTCTAAAGGTTCAGCCGGTTGATATGTTCCCGCATACACACCATGTTGAAAACATAGCTTTGCTTGAACTAAAGCAGTAAAAACAAAAAATGGCAGATAGAGAGGTTAATCCTTATCTGCCATTATATCATCAGGCTCCGGGTTTAATTATCAGAACGGAAATTCTTCCTCGTCAGGGTTACGCGGCTTATTTGCTTTGCTTCCAAACGTAACAGGCGCCCCGCCTGCGTTTCCGCCTCCTTGTTCAAAGCTATCCAGTGCATTAGTAGTCGGGAACGATTTCGGGCCATTAAAATCAGTAAAGCTGTCGTGCACAGGTGTGTAGAAGCCGTCCAAATCGGCAAATTTGGTATATTTACCAATAAACCTCAGCCTTACGGTATCAACGGTACCACTACGGTTTTTGGCTATGATTACTTCACCCACACCGGCTGTGGGGTTCCCGTTTTCATCCTGAGTTATTTTATAGTATTCCGGTCTGTATAAAAACATAACCATATCGGCATCCTGCTCAATAGACCCCGACTCACGCAAGTCAGACAACTGCGGGCGTTTGTCTCCACCTCTGGTCTCCACGGCACGGCTCAACTGCGAAAGCGCAATTACAGGCACATCAATTTCTTTGGCCAGGTTTTTCAACGAGCGCGATATGGTTGCAATCTCCTGCTCACGGTTACCGCTTTTCTGCCCTCCGGTATCTCCGGTCATCAACTGCAGATAATCAATAATAATCATCCCGATGTTGAACTGGGCTTTCAAGCGGCGGCATTTGGCCCTTAATTCAAGCACCGACAAGGCCGGGGTATCGTCAATATAAATAGGCGCTTTAGACAACCGGTCAATCCTGTGGTGCAATTGCTGCCATTCGTGGCTTTCAAGGGTTCCTTTTCTTAGCTTTTCGCTGTCAATTTCTGCTTCTGCAGAAATCATACGCAACATTAGCTGGGTTGATGACATCTCTAATGAGAAAATGGCCACCGGAACATTCCATTCAACGGCCGCGTTTCTCATCGCCGACACCACAAAGGCGGTTTTACCCATGGCAGGTCTGGCGGCTATAATAATCAGCTCGGTTTTCTGCCAGCCACTGGTTATGCGGTCAAGCTCAGTAAAACCACTGGCAACACCCGTAAGGCCGTCTTTATTATTTTTCTTTTTTTCAAGTTCGTCAATCGTAGCCCGCATAATAGAGCTGGCATCGGCATAGCTCTTTCTGATGTTCCGCTCCGAAATCTCAAAGAAAGTCTGCTCTGTTCTGTCAAGCAGATTAAATACGTCGGTAGTGTCTTCAAAGGCATCGCGCAAAATATCCCCGGCAACACGTATCATATCGCGTTTAATTGCCGATTGAGAGATAATACGAGCATGCCATTCAATATTAGCAGCCGAGTTTACCTTGCTTGTAAGGCGGGCCAGATACTGCGCACCACCTACAAACTCCAATTCGCCCAGACTACGCAGCTGAGAAGTAACCGTTAATAAATCAATTGGTTCAGACTTACCGAATAGTATCAGAATGGCATTGTAAATACGCTGATGAGATTCTTTATAGAAACTACCGGGTTGAAGAATATCCACAACCGTAGTCAGTGCATCTTTTTCAATCATTAAGGCACCCAATACCGCTTCCTCCAGCTCTATTGCCTGAGGTGGAAGTTTGCCAGACTCAGGACGAAGCACCTCGTACGTTGGGTTCTTGCCTATACCTCTTTGTCCCTGATTTCTGCCCGTTGTAGTATTTGGATTCATATATTCCATAATGTTAATACAATGTTAAGAAAAAATACACTTCATAAAAAACAGGCGCCTTTGGCCTGATATTATATAAACAATTGATAATCAATATTTAACTCATAAACGTGAATTTTTTTGTGGAAAAAACTTAAGATATTGTGAATAATTTTTGATTTTTGACAAATCATTTCAAAGCAGTAAGAAAAACTAATTTTGTTTTCCTGCGTTTTATAGACAGAAACGGTAATTGAACTTAAAAAAACAAACACAAAAGTATTTTGACAGAAAAAGTATTCACATTAGACGAGGTTTCCCTGATAGATTTTCTCGGAGTAGAAAATAGTAATATCAAAATGGTAGCGGCTGCTTTCCCTGAAAGCAAGATAATTTCAAGAGGGAATCAGATTCTGGTAAAAGGGAACGACAAAGAAATCAACAAAATTTCAGATATACTTGAGTCGCTGCTTGAGCATTATCATAAATACGGAAGAATAAGCAACGACCAGGTAAAAAATTATATTCAGCAAGACATAGAGTCGGCCAATCATGAAGCTACTGACGATGACGTTATCGTTTACGGAACAAGAGGTATAGTAGTACGTGCCAAAACTGCCAATCAGAAAAAAATGATTGAGGCCGCCAATAAATATGATATAGTTTTTGCCACAGGCCCTGCCGGTACGGGTAAAACATATACCGCCGTAGCTTTGGCTGTAAAAGCATTAAAAGATAAACAGGTAAAGAAGATTATCATTACCCGTCCTGCCGTTGAAGCCGGAGAAAACCTGGGCTTTTTGCCAGGTGATTTAAAGGAAAAAATTGACCCTTATCTAAGGCCGATTTATGATGCGCTAGACGATATGATTCAGGCGGAAAAACTGAAATTTTATATCGAAAACCGCACCATAGAGATTGCACCCCTGGCCTATATGCGCGGGCGTACACTGAACAATGCCTTTATTTTGTTAGATGAAGCGCAGAACACCACACCCATGCAGATAAAGATGTTTCTGACACGGATGGGGCCACTTTCTAAAACCATTATTACCGGCGACAGAACACAGGTAGATTTACCGAAAAATCAGCGGTCGGGTCTGGTTGATGCCTTAGAAATTTTGAAGAATATAACCGGTATAGGATTTGTTGAACTGGATGGCAGAGACGTGGTAAGACACCGACTGGTTAAAGACATATTAAATGCTTATGAAAAAGCCGAGAGTAAATAATAATAACCGGCGGGTTCTGTTGCAACCATAGGCTACTTTCTCTCGTCATAAAAGCATGAAAAAAACTTTATACTTTACGCCACTATTTATGCTGCTTACATGGCAAACATGGGCACAAAGAACGTTAATTTGTGCCCATGCTGCTATTGATTCTATCCGCTCCGTTAACAATGCAGGCCGGGCCATCAAAAAACTCAGGTTTGAACAGGCATTAGCCAACGTAATTAGCGCCGAAAACCAAAAAAGTCGTATAGGTATAGCCAATGAAGACGTTATCCGTATTCCGGTGGTGGTGCATATCGTCCATAATCAGGCAGATGGCTCAATCCGTAATAATAATATTCCCGATGAGCAGATATTCTCACAGATAAAAGTACTTAATGAAGATTACCGGCGCAAACAAGGCACATTGGGTTTTAATACCAATCCGGTAGGTGCCGATATAAAAATTGAATTTTTTCTGGCTTCAAAAGACCCGAACGGTAATCCAACGTCGGGTATTACCCGTCATTATACAAATACTACAAGTTTTAGCCTGATAAGCGATGTTGACCGCACGCGCCTTTCAAACCTAGGGTATTGGGATAGCAACAAGTACCTGAATATCTGGGTAACTACCTTCCGCAGCCCATATATAGGTTATGCCGAGTTTCCTTATGCCGAAACCGTAGACGGACTAAGCGAACAAGCCAGCGAAAACATTGACGGTGTCTTTATTGATTACCGGGTGTTCGGGAAAAAATCAGGTACTAATACATCAGGCCTTTACAGCATGGGCAGAACCACCACTCATGAAATCGGCCACTGGCTGGGGCTAATTCATACCTGGGGTGATGAATATTGCGGCACAGATTACGTAGCTGATACACCCCCAACTTCTGAATCAAATAATTCAGCCTTTTGTACCGATAAATTCTCTAATTGCAGTGGAACGCTTACCAGAAACATGATTGAGAATTATATGGACTACACCCCGGACTCTTGCATGAATATTTTTACTGTAGGGCAAAAAGACAGAATGCGCGCGGTACTAGACCTGAGCCAGAGACGTAAAAGGGTTGTTAACTACGCCAGATTTGAGCTGCCTCCGTCAACCACTCTTGCCGTTAACCTGGTACCTAACCCAACCACCAAAGAGAATATTCAGGTGCAGGTATTACTGCCAGACTTTCAGGATTTCACCATTTCATTGATAGACATAAAAGGCAGAAGCCTTTACACCGCCACATTTAAAGATTACCCAAGCACAGTGATTAGTATCAATGCGACAGACCTGGTGCCGGGTAGTTATTTTATGCGGGTAATTTCTAAAGAGCAGCAAGCCACCAGGCGGCTGGTTATATTATAGCGCATAAAATTTAATATTAGTTTATAAAACGAACGTTGAGCAACCTTTTCTTTTGCTCAACGTTTTATTTTTTTAGCATCTGTTGTTTTTTATTTTTTTAATCAGCGCCGCCCGGCATTTTTATTAGCAGGTTTTCATTAGTTTTGCGGTTCTATGTAACCGTAGAAACCTAAGCATACGCATAAACCCACAATGGAGATAGTAAAAAAAGAAAAACCCGATTTTGATGATATTTTTATGAACCTGGCTAAAAGCCTTGCCTTGCGTTCGCATTGTGTAAAGGCTCAGGTCGGGGCGGTATTAGCCAAAGACACCCGTATCATTTCTATTGGGTATAATGGCCCGCCGTCTGGCACGCATAATTGTGATGAGGAGTATCCGGAAACGGGCTGCCCGCGCGATTCTAAAGGAAGTTGTTCTTTGGCCTTGCACGCCGAGCAAAACGCCATTCTCTACGCTTCAAAAAACGGAGCTAATCTGGAAGGCAGCACGCTCTACGTAACGTTGTCGCCATGTATAGCGTGCGCCAGGGTTATTTTCAGTATGAAAATAAAACGTGTAATTTTTCTGGAATCTTATGCTCAATACAAAGGGATTCCGTCTGACGAAGGCGTTGATTTTCTACGTAAGTTCGGAATTGATGTAGAGCAGTATGGGGGTAATCAGTGATGTACTCCCCCATCGCCATGCACGTGTCCGTGTGCAATCTCATCCGGATTGGCATTTCTTACGCCCAGCACCTTGCCTTTAAAATGCAATGTTTCACCAGCCAGCGGATGGTTGAAGTCAAGCATCACAATCTCAGGTTGTACTTCCACTACTCTACCGTTCATGCGGTGGCCTTCTTCGTTCGAAAACGGAATATAATTGCCTATTTCAAGCATTCCCTCCGGTACTTCTCCGTTATCAATCTTGAAATTCTCAATCGGAAAATCAATTAATGCTTCGGTGTCTACTTCGCCATACCCATCTTCGGGGCTGATGGAAAAATCAAAGGTATCACCTGCACCAAGCCCAATCAGATTTTTTTCAAATGCCTCTGGTAAGCCACTCAGGCCATGTATAAACACAATAGGATCGTTCTCATCCGACACCTCGATAATTTCCCTCTCGTCATTCTCGCCCACATAGAGCTCGTAGATGGCAGTGACAACTTTTTGGGCTTCAACTTTCATATTTTTTGATTTAATGTATTACAATTCAATTTTAAAAATGAGGTATTTTATTACCCCGTAATTTCATAACTTTGCCACAAACGTACAAATTCTACCCTTATAAATGAATTTTTTAGCGCATTTATTTCTATCCGGCGACAACCAGGAAATACTCGTTGGCAATATGCTGGAAGACTACGTAGTTGGTAGAATTGAGCATCCGAGAAACAGCCATTTTTCAGAAAACATCAAAAAAGGCATTTTATTGCATCGCCTCATTGATTCATTTACAGATACCCATCTGCTGATTAGCGCCTCAAAGTCTGTGCTTTATGATAAATACCATAAGTATGCTTCGGTGGTAATTGATATTTTTTTCGACCATTTTCTGGCACGCCATTGGGAGCTGTATTCTTCTGAGCCATTTGATGGATTCAGAAAAAGAGTGCATCAGGCATTTATAGACCACTGGCACCTGTTGCCGGATAAAATGAGGCCGGTTATTGAATCGATGATTAAGCACGACTGGCTGAAAAACTATGCCGAGTTCTGGGGCATTGAACGCGCCCTTACGGGTGTAGCCAAAAGAGCAGTTTTTGAGTCGAATATGGAGCAGGCAGTAAACGACCTGCAGGCACATTATGCTTTTTTTGATGAAAACTTCAAAATCTTTTTCCCGCAGCTGGTGCGGCAGTGTACAGGCTTTTTGCAGGAAAACCATTTTTCACATAACAGTATCGTAATAAAATAAGATTATGTCAGAAATACTGAAATCAATAAAAAAAGACGCTATTAAAGCCCTGTATTTTTTACACGGCGAAGAGCCTTTTCATATTGAGCAAATAGTAGAGAAAATTCAGAAGCTGGCCATTCCGGAACACGAGAAGGGCTTTAATGAATTTGTGCTTTTTGGTAAAGACCTGAACGTGGGTGCCCTGCTGAATTATGCGAGGCGTTTCCCGATGATGGCCGAGCGGCAATTAATAATAGTGAAAGACGCACAGCAGATTCAGGGAATTGACCAGAAAGAAAATCAGAAGCTAATAGAAGAATATGCACTGCTACCCTTGGGTACAACAATATTGGTGTTGGCTTTTGGTAATGCGCAAGACGAACGCAAAGCCTGGGTAAAAGCATTTGGCAAAAGTGGCGTGCTGTTTAACTCAAAGAAATTATATGACAACCAGTTGCCCGATTTTGTGGCAGATTATTGCCATGGCAAGGGCGTTAAAATAAGCCCGAAAGCCATTCAGTTACTTGTTGAACACATAGGCAATGATTTAAAACGACTGACCAGCGAAATTGAGAAAGTAATATTGAATATAAAAGCCGGTGATGGCATTGACGCAGACCTGATTCAAAAGTATGTAGGTATCAGTAAAGAATACAATGTTTTTGAGCTTCAGAAAGCGCTTATTCAGCGAGACATAGTAAAGGCTAACCAGATAATTATTTACTTCGGCAATAACCCTAAAGATAACCCCATACAACCTATCATCATTATCCTTTATAATTTTTTCAGCAAGGTTTTATTAGTGCATGCTTCCGGCGAAAAGTCTGATAGCGGCATTGCAGCCTTATTAAAGGTAAACAGCTTCTTTGCCAAAGATTATATCAATGCTGCAAGAAACTATTCGTTTACCAAATTGAGGTCTGTAATTCACTCGTTGAAAATAGCTGATTTGAAGTCAAAAGGTGTGGAAACCGGTGAAGAAACTGAGGGAGATATTCTTAAAAGACTGGTTTTTGAAATTCTTCATTAGTATTAAAAGTATTTCGCTTTTTAATTAAATATAGTAAGTAAATGGTAGTGTTAAGGGTTTTGAATCTGATTTACAGCAGCAACTAAACTGGCCAATTTGCTGCTAAGGTTTTGGTAAAATGCGCTGAATCTTATAAAAGCCATTCCGGTTCTTTTTGCTTCAATAATCACCAGCAACTACCAATTTTTTTTGCTCTTAGCGCAGCTTTCAAAAGGCTTTTGGTTTTAAAAAATTGCCTGTTTTTTCACATCGGCCATCAACTGCCTGATTTTTAAAGTACGATTCTTCTCTCCTGTTTTATGGCATTTTAGCCATTATAAACAAACTACTATTTTAGTGATTGTTAAGCAGCATTCCGGTTTTTAGCGGTTGGTACAATTATAAATATCCGTAAATTGAATAGGTGGTTTATGGCACGGCTTCTATGCTCGGATACTATGAATTGAGTTACTTCATTTTTTTATTTGGTCTTTCCTGACCCATAGTCGGGATTTTATATTTAAATTCGTATCCTCTAAATGGCTCTGCACTTAGCAGAGAAAAAATCTAAATAATTAGTGGAACAGAAGAAAAGAAAACTGACCTTCTCCAATAACCCGGTGCATATTGAATCGCTGCCTAATTATAGCTGGATAGAGAGAGATACTTTATTATTGCACATTGCGTTTCAGATATTTATGGATGCCCTGGAGAAAGACAAAGTGCTGGAGGTAATAGACTGGGATAGCAGCGATGAATATAAAAAGGTAAAAAAGTATATTGTTGAGCTGCGCGATTGGTGGATGATTAGAAAAGACAAAGACCGCCTTAAAGAAATAGATTACTCAGACGAATCACAATATGAGGAAGACAGTACTTATCTGCACATGCTGATGCTGATAAGAAAGTACCTGGTAGTTTAGGCTTTTGGAGTGTTTGAAGGATTGTCTGAGGTATTTGCTGGTATTGTTAGTATTTTATAAATATCTACTTATTGCAAAACTGAAAAAGAATGGAAAAACTCAGTAAATTAACCAATGCGCTCAACTGGTTCGAAATTCCTGTGACTGATTTCGACCGGGCCAAAAAATTTTATGAAGCCATTTTTGACCTTACATTGACATCCCTTGACATGCCGGGCTTCCAGATGGCCATGTTTCCTTCAGAACCACCTTATGTTGGCGGTGCGCTTGTAAAAGGCCAAAGCCATGAACCCGGCACCACCGGAATAGTGGTGTACCTGAATGCTAATCCTGACCTGCAATTGGTCGTCGACAGAATTGTGCCTGCAGGCGGGCAGGTTACTATGCCCAAAACCCTCATTGACGAACAAACCGGTTTTATGGCCTTCTTTATTGACTCTGAGGGTAATTCGTTAGGCCTTCATTCAAACAAATAAACTTCTCTTAAAAAAAAGCGTGGCCGTATTCGTAAAAGAACACTGCCACGCTTTTTATTTTTCATTTCGGCCTCTATTTATTATTAATTGTTTTATTATGTCAATGCTCTTGTTTGTAGTGTATTTATAGTGTCAATCAGTTTTTACGCTATAAATAACTGCATTTTTAGATGGTTCAAGGCACCTGCTCCTCTTTTAGAAACTATATTTCTTGCTTAGAAATCTCCAATGGTTTGTATTTATATTCAGCCTTTCAATCTGGCCATCAATGCCCATGCTACTTCTTTTCCTAATGAGCCTTTATAATTGCTCTTAAAACAGCCCATTGGTAAGTAATTCATATCTAATGCGTTGCAAGCCTTTGCAACTCTTTCAGCTTTGGCAGATTCATATATCATTTCAGTACCAGACAAAAGCTAAATATGGGAAATAATTGCCTGAAACGTATTAAAGTATTATTTGAAGGGAATAATTGTCAACGATACGTCAATCCGTATCCAAAATAATAAGTTGGTCATTTATTTTTTGGGTTTTTATGGCAATGCTATTTTAAGCGGGTTTAGGCTTTATCCATTGGCCATTTATGCTGGTTTGAATGAGAAAATAAAGTACCATCCATCAGGTCTTTAATAATACCCGTTTTATGTTATGCCCATATAAAAACATTGAAAACAAAATATTAAATTAATTAAGGCATATAATAGACCTATTATTACCCGAACCAATTTTAAGCCATTGCTCAAACTATTGATTATCAGACCTCTTTAGTATTTATCTTGAAGTTGTTTTTTGTGCCATCAGGCTTTAATTTCTTGTTTTTTCTACTCTTTTCTTGTGTTTTTATTGTGTCAATGCCTAATTGGCATTATAAAAATTTGCTATCTGCTGCTGTTTTCTCTACATTTACATAAGTGATAGACATGAAAAACGAATCAGACGCCAGGCCTTACTTGTGTAGAGGTATTTTTTTACTTCATCAATGCCATCGTAAAAATTTCATTTTCAATCACTTGCAGTAAGTTTATTTGCAAATCCTATTTCGTGCTTATCCTCTAATGCAATTATTATTAACAGGTAAATTCTTCCATGAACGAACAGACTTCGTAACGTGGTTAAGAAAAAATCACTCAACCCATGTTGAGCTGGATCATGCTGTTATCTTCGATTTGTTAGATAACCCGAAGTATTCATTTGATGCCATCATCATAGACGAGCATTTCTTCTCTTCTACCAAGCAGAGTATTGAATTTGCCTGGGGGCTGCACCGTAACTTCCCTGAGGTGCCTACGATTATGATTATCTCTCCCAGAGACAGCTATGAAGATATTTTCGAGATTTATCGTAAGGGTGGTTTGTTTGATGTCATTGAACGTTACCAGATTGATTCAAAAAGTCAGTTTACGGCTTTTAAGGCAATTTTATTTAGGGTTGAACAGTCATTGAAAAGAAACAATCTGATCAAACGAAAGCTGGAAGACCAAATCAATTTACTGAACGAGGAAGTACAAAAGGCAAAGTCGGAAGTTTCAAGAGAGGCAGAAAGTAAAAAATTAGAGTCTGGCAGCTTTTTGTTTAAGTACCTTAAATCAGAAAGAGAGATATTTTTACAAGAGCGTGAGATTTTCCGTTCTATGTTTTTTAAAGATATAGATATACATGATGAAGACATTCTGAAACGCATACCATTCTTCGAAAAATCGTTTCTTGGCAACAGCAAGAAAACAAAGACATTTTTTGAAGAAACCAGCCAGGCAATTGCTGCCGGTAGCAATATGCTTATTTATGGTAAATCTGGTGCCGAAATAAAAGATCTGGTTACGTTTATATATTTGTTTAAGAATCTGCCTTATGAAGTACCTCTTATTGAGCTTGATTGCGCCTTAATCAGCAACGAAGATTTCGAAGCTGAGGCGTTCGGACATTTTAAGCGGATAATGAATAACCGATATGTAACCAACCAGGGTAAAGAAAAACTAGGCAAGCTGGAACAGGCCAATCAGGGCTTTTTGTTTATTAACAATATAGACCAGCTAAGTATCAGTAATCAGGAGGCCCTTTTTGCTGCACTTAAAAATGGTTACATAACACCGGTTGGCGGTTCTCTAAAAGAACACAGAGTAGATATTGACTTTACACTTATTGCCGGAGCAGCCAGAAATTTACACACCATGATCAACAAAGGTGAGTTTAAGTGGCATCTGCTTAATTATCTTTTGCAAGGCAGTGTAGTTAAAATTCCGATGTTCCATGAGCGCGAGCAAGACTTTAAGTATATTTTCCATTACTTATTGGTAAATGCCGGAGCCGAATTTATTGTAGATGAAACGGCCATTGAATTTTTGTCGAAACAAAACTGGCCGGACGGCATAGTGTCAGTCGAACATTTTGTGAATGTTTATCTGATGAATCTGGCCAAACCGGAGTTCTCGGTCATTCGCGGCTTTGAAATGGAAAAAATATTCGGCACCTACAAAAAAGGTTTTGAAGTTAAACAAGATACCCCTCAGTTGGCGCTGTATCGTTTGCATTTGAATACAAAAACCATTAGTACTGTCAGCAAAAACCTTGATTTTCTTGAAAAAACCGCCGAAGAATTCTTTACTGATTTTGAGGTAATAAAAGTAGTAGAACTTGACAAGATGGCGCATCGTGAGTTTCATGATTCGATAGCCGAGAAGAAGTCTACCAGAGGCAGAAAACGGCAAAACGAATGTATGACAGTGAGCCGCTATAAAGACACCAAAAACGGTAAGGTAAATCAGCAAAGGCTGGCTGCCAGATATTTATTGAATCTGCACCCTGAGAAGTGGCCGCTCCTGAGAAAAGTAACCTTTTTTAACGAAATACTGAGCGAAAATACCGAATTATTTGAAAGCAATGTGCCTGAAAACGGTGCAGAGGTGTCGGCAGTTCAGAAATCAAACGGGAGTTTATTTTGAATTAAACCGGTTTTGAGCTAAATAATCGGCAATGTTATTCCCTCGGTCAGTTAATAAATAATAGCCGTTTTTTAAGGCGCCTTTAAATTCAATAAGCCTGAGTTCGCGAAGAATCTTGACTTCTCTGGCTATTGTTTCTCTCGATACCCCCAGTTGTTTTGTTAAAACCTGCGTGTTGGTATGCTTCGTTTGCGACAAAAGCTGTATAATATCATACAATCTTTCCTTTTTTGTATCGCTCAAGTCATCAAATATCTGAAGAGGCCCGGTTCCAGACGGGCTTTCTTTTTGTTTTTCTGTGTGGGTATTAACTGGCTGACCGGCGCTAACTGGTTGATTATCAGCTCTTTTAAGAGCCTTCTCTCCTATTTTGTTATCTTTTTCTTCTTGCTTTTCTGCTTCTGGTGCAGCTTTTTTGGTTAAAGGCGGTATAGATGCCAGAAAAGTAGGACCATCATGAAACTGCGCAGTTTCTGATGAGAACTGACTAACAAAAGAAGCAATTTTTTTAAGTCCAAACCCTAACTCTTCTGCCAGGCCCAGTTCACGCAAAAAACGGCCAATGATAGGGTTTTTAGGCATCGGCTGGTAATCGTTGGGGTCTATGTCGGTATTACGGTTCATGCGGTTGCTGTTGGCCGTAAAAGTGCTGTCTGTATGGGTAATGGCAAATTTGGCAGGCAGCCCCGAGCTGTAGTCCTGATGTGTCAGAAAATTGATAAATATCTCCCGGTACATGAGGTCTCTGATACCCACCCGCGTGGCATTATTCATTACAAAGAAGTCTGGCAGATGCTTTCGCACAAAATCCATTAACTGGTAATAAGTGTCTATCAGGTTAGTGGTAAAGGTTTCGCGGTCATAATAGCCTTCAAAACCATCTTTTTCTCTGATGGCATCAATCCTGAAACTCGGAAAAATCCCCCTTATTACCTCATCTTTACCCAGAAGCAGTACTGCAGCCACTGTAAAACCGCTTTCTCTGGTTTCCAGGTCCATTCTCCACAAGCCCGAACTCTTCGTAACCTGCTCAAAATCCATATTCAGCCACGGGTGCGAAGGCCTGGTTTGTGCCAGAAAATTCATAGCCTTTTTGTAGACATCCATATTAAAATGGCTGGTATCTACATATTTAATAATTTTATTGTCGGGGTAATAAAACCTTTTTCTTTCCTGAATCCGAATCTGGTCTGATAAACTATCAATTTGAATATTTTTAGGCCCGCGGCGTTCATAAACCCACGTGCCATCTAATGTATGCACCGAATAGCTGTTGGGTATTTTTATATACAATAGCTTTTCGTTATCATAGCTGATAGGTTTTATTACCAGTCTGGGTTTTGGGTGTATCTTGTCAGCATCATTTATGCCGTCAAGCATACTTTTTTCCAGTATTTTAATTTCATTATCAGTAAGCCCTATCACACCTTTATCAAAAGAATAGGCCATCAGCACTTCTCCACCGCTGGTGTTCAAAAAAGCGCACAACGTATAAAAAAAAGCGTCTGATAACTTCCTGTCTGTATTAATTAATTGGGTTTGCTCATCGTTTCCTCTTTCTATCAGATAATGAATATAGTCTCTGGAGAACATTAGTATTAAGATTTATATCGATATTAGGTTTCAGGATTCAATCATTTTGCTTGTATTCAGGTGAATATCAGCTTTTTATGTGCTAAATAAGCACTTAAACAGGTTAGTTTTAGTTTTCATTGGGCTGGCATTATATAAAAGGCAATTATTTAAAATACCTGGCTTTTGTCAAAAAAATCAACAATCATCTACATTTTAAAAATGTTGATTCTAAAAGCTGGTGTTACGCCCAATTGTATATCGGGTAAAAAAATACGCAAAATATTTGTTACCTGTGCTAATAAATTAAATATTTGGCTTTTGAACTACGCTTTATATTTTATATTTAATTAAAATGCGTTATTTTAATTAAGCATTTAAAGGTTCAAAAAACCATTCATATAAGGTGGCTGGAATGATGTTTCACTTACTTTGTAAATAAAATGGAGTACATTCAGAATACAAAATCTAAAAAATTACCACATTTAAATGCGTAAGGATGAGATCAGGCATTCTAAAAACGGGCGGAAAACATCCTGATTTTAAAAAGGGAATTTATTCAGATATCAAGAAAACAGTTTATCACCTATTTCTTACGTATATTCACCTGAAACATTTATTTATTTAAATATTGAAACTTAATTAACTGATAATCAGTATTCTAATTAGCAGGCTGAAAAATTCATTACTTTTGCATAAAATTTAACCAGGCCATGTCTTGCATTGTAACTCAATGAGTCAATATTTACGGCAGTTTCAATTTTTTATCCTAAAAAAATAACAATTGAAGCCCAACCAGACACTGTTGTAATATATAGCAAAAAAAAGAGGCATTACAAGGTTTAACCTGAAATGCCTCAATTGCAAACTAGTAGCGGGGAGCAGGATCGAACTGCCGACCTTAGGGTTATGAATCCTACGCTCTAACCATCTGAGCTACCCCGCCAAATAATAATTATTAAAAAAAAATGCTCTTGCGAGCCCCTGTTTTAATATTATGTTGCAATATTAGGGAAAGTTTTCATACATTGCAAAAAATAAAATTCACCAACCTTAATTTTAAGGAAAAATTATACAAATTCTTTAAATAATGATTCATTCACGCTGGGTTTCTATATAGCCTGGGTGATTAACCAACAAACTACTTGATATGGGAAAATTTAAGTTTACACGGGAGTATGAATTTAAGGCTTCGCCTAAAGTCTTGTATCAATACATCAGCACGCCTTCAGGTTTGCAACAGTGGTTCGCTTCTAAAGTAAAGTACGTGAACGATGGCAACTTTGATTTTGTGTGGGATAACGAAAGCCATCCGGCCAGGCTTAGTTCGCAAAGAATGAATAAAGCCACCAAATTTGATTTTCTGAATGAAGAACAGCGCGGTAATTTCGTGGAGTTTAAATTAGAGCAAAGCGAACTAACCAATGCCACTTTCTTTAAGGTTATTGACTGCTCAGACAACACCGACGAAGAAGAGCTAAGCGATTTGTGGGATGGCATGATTGATAAACTGAGAGAGATAGTAGGCGGATAATTTTGTTAAATATGCTTAAACAGCTTGTGCAAACAAAATTCAATGACGAATTTTGCGCAGGCAATTGTTTATTTCTTTAATGAAGAAAATAGATTCTTTAGTAATAAAGTCTTTTATCGGACCATTTATATTAACTACCTGCGTGGTAGTTTTTATTTTTTTAATGCGTTTCCTGATGCTTTACTTCAACGATTTTGTTGGTAAAGACCTGGGCTATGACGTTTTCCTGAAACTTTTTGTTTATTTCTCTCTCATAACGGTTCCTATATCATTACCCTTGGCAACATTGCTTGCCTCTTTAATGTGTTTTGGTAATCTGGGCGAGCATTCTGAGCTTACAGCTATTAAGGCATCGGGTATTCCTATCTGGCGGGTGCTTTTTCCAACGCTTGTATTTGCCTTTGGTGTGAGCATATTTTCGTTCTGGTTCAATAATACGGTGGCTCCGTGGGCCAATCTGAAGGGCTATAGTTTATTGTATGACGTTAAAACCACCAAAGTAACCCTAAATATAAAAGAAGGTATTTTTTATGGCGAGCTGCCTGGTTATAAAATAAAAGTACAGGAGAAGTTTCCGGATGGCAAAACCCTGAAGGGCATAACCATCTATAACCATACCAGCAACGAGGGCAACATTAATGTTACCATTGCAGATTCTGGCAAAATGTACACCATACTCAATAACAATTATCTGGTTTTTGAGCTATTTAATGGTACCAATTACATGGACTACAAGAATGCCCAGAGTGGTAGCAATAACGAAACGCAGTTTGTAAAAAACTCATTCAAGAAAAACCGGCTGGTTTTTCCGCTGGAGTCTTTTGGTATGAAAAGAACAGACGAATCTCAGTTCAAATACCATGAGTTCATGAAAGATGTGAAGGGCCTTGCACAACAGGTAGATTCAATTCATAAAGAAATAGAAACCACCAACAGGGTTCAACTGGCTACGATGGACCAATACTACAACCATCATCTAAAACGTATTTATAAAGACACCACGCATAAAAAGGTAATACTGGCCGGTAAATGGATTGATGAAAGAATGAAACCCCAGAATGACTCAACCAAGGTGCTTGAAGTGTTTGAGTCGGCTTTTAACCAGGCCAAAAGCGTACAGGACCACTACAAAACCAATCTGGATATCTGGAAAAGTAAAACTAAAGACGCCAATAAGGCCGATGTTGAGCGTTGGCACAAGTTTACAATGGCATTTGCCTGCTTTGTAATGTTCCTGATTGGCTCGTCGCTTGGCTCAATTATCAAGAAAGGTGGCTTCGGAATGCCGGTGCTGATATCCATCACTTTCTTTATATTAATGTATGTATTGATGCAGCTCGGAGACAAATATGCAAAAGAAAGCATTGTTTACGTAATTATCGGGGTCTGGATGCCCGACTTAATATTACTTCTCTTTGGTATCTACTTTTTATACAAGGCCACCAACGATGCCCGTTTGTTTGACAGCGACATCTACGATATTTACATTGATAAAGCGAAAACCTATTTCAAAGCCAGATTCAGACGGAAGGCATCCATCCCTTCTGCCTGATTCAGGCTTTTTTTATCATAAAGGTTTGATTTCCAGCTGAGTACCTAGATTAATGTTTTTATCTATCTGGTCTATTATGCCCATAAAATCGCTCTCGTTTTCGGCAAAATCAAGGTTATTGACATCTATTATCAATAGCTTTCCGTGAGTGTACAGGTTTACAAAATCTTCATAGAGTTTGTTAAGGCTTATCAGGTATGCCGGGTCTATGTTTCTTTCAAAATCACGGTTGCGTTTCAAAATCTGCCTTTGTAGTTTTGGCAAATCGGCACGTAAATAAATCATCAGGTCCGGGTGAGAAATCGCCTGAGTAATAGTATTAAATAAACCAGTGTATGTTTGATAATCCGTTTCGTTAAACTTGCCGGATTCGTATAAATTGCGAGCAAAAATATAGGCATCTTCATAAATTGACCTGTCTTGCACTATGGTTTTATCTTCGGTTAGCTTCTTGATTTTCAATACCTGCTCAAACCGGCTGTTCAGAAAATATATCTGCAAATGAAACGACCACTTCTCCATATCTTCATAAAAAGGCGGCAGGTATGGGTTGCCCTCAACAGCTTCAAATAAAACATCCCAACCGTAGTGTTCGGCCAGCTTAGTGGCCAGCGTTGTTTTTCCTGCCCCGATATTCCCGGTAATCGCAATATGCATTTATATAATAATTAAAATTCAGATAATTTTTCAAAATAAACGCTAAAATGACTAAAATCATAGAACATCAAAAATAACTTTTGTAATTTTGCAGCATTCAAATCAAGTCTACGCCTTGAAATATTGAATTACTTATGAACACAAAAGAATTAAACGATCAAACTATTCCGGCGAATCATACGCCAAAGGGTAAATATTCAGTTTTACTCTATTATATATACGCTCCCATTGAAAACGTGGTTGAGTATCGTGATATACACCACCAGTTCTGTATCGAAAACAATATTCTGGGTAGAATTGTGATTGCCCCGGAAGGATTAAACGGAACGGTTTCAGGCCTGGTTGAAGATTGTGAAAAATACATGAGCTGGGTAAAGGCAGACCCAAGATTTGCAAAGGTTGATTTTAAGGTAGAAAACCACGAAACACATGCCTTTACTAAGTTATATGTAAGAATAAAAAAAGAAATTGTACATTCTGAACTTCCGGTTAACCCATTAGAGCAAACAGGTAAACACCTTGAACCCGATGAGTTTAAGGAAATTATCAAGAATGACCCAGACGTGGTGCTGGTAGATATGCGCTCAAACTACGAACATTCTGTGGGTAAATTTAAAGGTGCAATAACCTTTGATATGGAGAACCTGCGTGAATTACCCGACCACGTGCATGAAATTGAACACCTCAAAAATAAAAAGGTGATAACCTACTGCACAGGAGGCATTAAATGCGAAAAGGCCAGTGCTTATCTGTTATCTCAGGGTTTTACTGATGTGTATCAGCTGCATGGCGGCATTATCAAATATGGGCTGGAAGAAGGTGGAGAAGATTTTGATGGCAAATGTTATGTATTTGATAACCGCCTTACTACTGATGTCAATAAGGTGAATCCGGTTGTGATATCCAAATGTCATATTTGTGGCACCGAGTGCGACCGCATGGTTAACTGTGCTAACCCCGATTGCAACGAACACGTGGCAATTTGCGAAAAATGTGGCTGGGAAATGGAAGGCGCCTGCTCAGTAGCCTGCAAGGAGAATCCAAGAAAACGCATCTATAATGGTACCGGCTATTATGCCAAAACAGTTGAGGGCTATAAACCCGAAATAGCACTCAGAACCCGGAAAAACACCAAAAATTTACATATTGTAGAAGAACTGGGCTTGTAAGCCTTATTAAATATCTGCAGCCCCGAAAAAACTAAAGAATTTTTCATTAAATTCTGTCTGGTTTCGGGGCTGTTTTTTTATATTTAGTACTTACTTAGCATTAGCATTACAATTATGGAAATTAAGTTTTTTGCCCATGAGCTAGATTTCAGGGAATGGCTGGAAGAGAACCACGAGAAAGAAAGCGAACTGATAGTTGGCTTTTATAAAGTTGATTCAGGCAAGCCAAGCCTTACGTGGTCTGAATCTGTGGATCAGGCGCTTTGTTTTGGCTGGATTGATGGTGTGCGCCGTTCGGTAAACCATGAAAGCTATTGCATCAGATTCACGCCTCGTAAGCCGGGTAGTAACTGGAGTACAGTGAATATAAATAAAATGGAGGAGATGATTCCGAAAGGCCTGGTGAAATCGGCCGGCCTAAAGGCCTACCATAAAAGAAAAGAACACAAGTCTAATGTCTACACCTACGAACAAGCCGAAGAGACTTTTTTTACTGCCGAAATGGAGATAATCTTTCAACAAAATCCACCAGCCTGGGCGTTTTTTCAGAACCAACCACCCTATTACAAAAAGCTAATGACACGTTGGGTGGTAAGCGCCAAGCAAAAAGTAACGCAAAGCTCCAGACTTGAGAAATTAATAAACGCCTGCGCAAAAAATGAACGATTATAGCTTTTTGCGCATTATATAATCGTTCATAAAATAATCGCCAATAGGAATATCCTCTTCTGCAATAATTTCAAAGCCCATTTTCTCATAAAAGAATCTGGCTTTGTTGAAACGGTTTACATTCAAATCGAGCCAAACCCCTCCTAATCCTTTTACCTCATTCTCAACTTGTGCCAGCAGTTTTTTGCCAAGGCCGCCTCCCTGGTAATCAGGGTTCAGATATATTTTGTTTAGCTTATAAATCTTTAAAGAAATATCTTTTACAGAATAAGAAGCAAAGGCAACGGGTATTTGCTGCCCGGTATCATCAGCCAAAAACTGCAAAACAAAAACCTGGCCATCGTTTAGTTGTTCTTCAAGACCTTCAATGCTGTAAATTAAATCAAACATGTATTGGGGTTGCTCCTTGCCCAAAATAGGCACATAAGTTTCAAACCAGGTTTTTTCAGCAATTTCACGAATCAGGGCAACATCTTCAGTATTGGCAAATCGGTAGGTCAGGTTCATACTTTGTATAATTTTCTTTGCAAATATAAACTCTGCTTACATAACATTTTGTTAATTTGCATAAAAATTGCATTCTACTAAAGGCGCCTTTATTTTGGGTACCCGTGAGCGTGATATTAACAAGACTATATGAAACCACTTATTTTAGTAACCAATGATGATGGTATAACATCAAAAGGGATTTCTGTTTTAATTGATATAGTAAAGAAAATCGGCGATGTGTTTGTGGTAGCGCCAGACAGCCCCAACTCAGGAATGGGCCATGCAATAACAGTTGATAGTACTATACATATAAAAAAATCAAAGATTTTTGAAGGAGTTGAAGCCTACGAGTGTTCTGGCACTCCGGCCGATTGCGTTAAACTGGCCAAGCATCATTTTCTGAAAGGAAAAAAAATAGACCTGGTTGTGAGCGGCATTAATCATGGCATGAACGCCTCCGTTTCTGTGCTTTATTCCGGTACCATGTCAGCTGCCGTGGAAGCCTCAATCGAGGGTATTCCGGCCATTGGCTTTTCTTTAAATGATTTCCGCTATGATGCAGATTTTAGCCACACGAAACGTTTATTGAAAAAAATTGTTGAAAAATCTTTAAAAAATGGCGTTCCTCCACATACGGCGCTCAATGTAAATTTTCCGGTAAAATCTGATGAGCCTATCAAGGGCATTAAAATTTGCAGACAAACCAACGGCTACTGGCGCGAAGAATTTGATGCCCGCACCGATTTATATGGCAGACCATACTTCTGGATGGGTGGCGATTTTGTGAATAGAGAACCAGACAGCCAGGATACGGATATATGGGCTATGGAGAATAATTATGCAGCCATTGTGCCGGTACAATATGACCGTACAGCGTACCCGGAAATCAAAACTTTGAAAAAGTGGAAGCTTTAGATTAAATGATTGGGTGATTTAGGGTTTGTTAACCTGTTTTGAAAAGATTCTTTCTGAAATAGATAATAATTGCCTCTGTTTACACTTCAACTACTAACTTTATTATTATGGCAGTCTTAGGAAGTTTATTAAAAGGAAGTATAAAGTTTACAAGTACAATACAAAAAATAAGAAAGGTAAAACCTCAGAAATGGCAAAAAAAGGCTTTTACAAAGTTAGTTGCCAAAGCCAGATATACTCAGTTCGGCGAGAAATACAATTTTGAAGAGATTCTGAGTACAGCTATTTTTGAAAAAGGTAATGAGTTTTATGCCAAGTTTCAGGAATCTGTTCCTATATACGACTACAATAAAATTTATGCCGAATGGTGGCACAAAGCCCGTAACGGCGAAAAAAATGTGTGCTGGCCGGGAAGAGTAAAATATTTTGCTTTAAGTTCGGGTACTTCTGACGCCGCCTCTAAGGCCATACCCGTAACTAAAGAAATGATAAAGGCTATTCAGCGCACAAGTATCAACCAGATTATTGCGTTGGGCCATTACAATGAGCTTCCTTCAAACATTTACGAAAAAGGTTACCTGATGCTGGGTGGCAGCACGGCTCTTAATGAAGTAGATTCTCATTATGAAGGCGACCTGAGTGGAATAACCACTGGTACGCTCCCATTCTGGTTTCAGAATTTCTATAAGCCGGGTCAGAAAATTGCCGCCGAAAAAAACTGGGCCAACAAACTGGAAGAAATTACCGAAAATGCCCAGTATTGGGATATTGGCTTTTTGGCCGGGGTGCCTGCCTGGCATACGATATTGCTCGAAAAAATAATCAAGCGTTACAATCTTAAAAATATTCATGAGCTTTGGCCCAACCTTACCGCTTTTGCCTGGGGTGGTGTTTCTCTTGAACCCTACAAACAAGGTCTTGAAAAATTATTTGGTAAACCAGTAATTTATATAGAAACCTACATGGCCTCTGAAGGTTTTCTGGCTTACCAGGACAGACCCGACGGCCACCTGCGCCTTGTTTTGAATCAGGGTATATTTTTTGAGTTTATTCCGTTTAACGAAAATAATTTTGATGAAGACGGCAACGTGGTTGATAAACCCGAAACGCTAATGGTGCATCAGGTACAGGAAGATGTTGATTATGCCCTTCTGATTTCAACCTGCGCCGGTGCCTGGCGATATCTTATTGGCGACACCGTTAAGTTTACCAACAAAGCCAGAGCCGAGATAAAAATTACCGGCCGAACCAAGCATTTTCTTAGTCTGTGTGGTGAGCACCTTTCTGTAGATAACATGAACAACGCCATAGAGTTGGTGTCAAAAGAAATGGACATTGATGTGCGTGAGTTTACAGTAATTGGTATGAAGCACCCACCTTTGTTTGCCCATCAATGGTACGTTGCAACTGACAGCAAAGTTGATGAAAATTTACTTTGCGAACTGATAGATAAAAAACTGTGTGAGCTGAACGACGACTATGCCGTTGAACGTGGCCATGCATTAAAGAATGTATTTTTACGTGTATTGCCAACCAGTGCATTTTATGAATGGATGAAGCAAAAAGGAAAAGAAGGTGGGCAGCACAAATTTCCAAGAGTATTGAAAGGCAAGCAGTTAGAAGATTGGGAAGAGTTTGTGAACAAGAATTATCCGAAGGTTGGAGTTTAACTCCAACCTTTATTTTTTCTTATATAAATCGTCACTTACTTCATTTGGTTTTGCTTTCAAAAAATCAGCAATTTGCGCTTCTGTCATACCCAACTCAATTTGCAGTTTTGGCAGGCTTTTTCTGAGTTCTTCAGCACCTTTTGGGGTAACATCTGTTTTCCAAAGGTATAGCTTCTTCAGATTTATAAGGGTTTTAAGATTTTTTAGTCCCGAATCGCTTATTTTGTTGCCCGTGAGATTTAAATATTCCAGACCTACCAAGGGGTTGAGCTGATACAGCCCATTGTCAGTCACTTTGGTATTTTCAAGATGCAGTCGTGTAAGTTTAGTCAGCTTGGCAACTTCGGCAAGGGCTTTATCTGTTATCTGGGTGTTACTCAGTTTTAGCCAGAGGGTCTGGTCTTTTGCTTTTGTAATCACAGAAACTTCATTATCAGTCAGTTTTGGTTTGTTGATAAAACTAATCTCTATGTAATTGTTATTCTGGGCAAAAGGCAGAATCAAAGCTCCGGTCTTTTTTATTGCTTGTGCAGAACCCTCATCTAATTTATCAACGCTTTCATTAAGAAGTTTTTCTTCTATCTCAAATTTATCCTGAGGCACTTTATCTACCGATGAAGCAGTACCCGCGCCAGAGCCTAATTTAGCCAGAATAGGTTTTATGGTTTCGGGGGTTTGCACTTCCCGTACCTTCTTCTCAAAAGTGGCTCCCTGTTCTATCCACCATTTTAGTAGCGCCAGCTCATCTTCAGTAATCTGCGTTTTGCCTTTGGGAGGCATGTGGTCATCATCCGTCTCCGGCAAGATTATTCTCTTTATAAACTCACTCTTTTCTGTATTACCTGCCACAAAAATATTACCGTGCTTTCCTCCTTTTTTAAGCAGCTCAATTTCATCCATTCTCAAGTCTCCTTTCATTTTATTGGCATTATGGCAAGACTCACACTTTTGCTTAAAAATAGGTTTGATGATATCCTGATACACCAGTGCCTCCTGAATGTTTTTGATTTTTGGTTTCTTCTCATCATTTTCTTGCACAGGTTCTTTTTTGTCTGGCATACCCAACCAGCCTCTCACGGGTTGTGGTGTGTTTTCAGTCAGATACGTTTCACCATGTGTCAGATTACCGCCATGATGCCCGGCAGCAATCATAAGCAATAATGATAATACCAAAGCCGGAAGATACAAAACACTGCTAAGGCCCACCCTTTCATTTACCCATCTGTTTTTTCCCAGCCAGGCCAGCCAGCAAAATACAGCCAGCCATATTCCCTGCATTTTATGTTCTTCAAGCATATCTGCTTCATAGCCTCCTTCCAGAGAAAGAAAGTATCCGGCCACACAAGCCATAGTTGCCCCTATGGCCGACAGCAACAGAATGCTTTGCATTACTTCTGCGCTTATACTTAACCGGCCGGTAATCTTAAGTAACTCAAAGACACCCGCAATAAGCAGAAAGCCAATAGGCAAATGTACAAGTAATGGATGAAACCGGCCAAAAAAAGCAGCCCAATCAGAAACGGTAAGGAGTGCCATTAATTAATAATGATAAGGTTGAAACAACTGCTTGTGGTAACAGTATATCCCAAAGTTAATAAATTATACCAATAAAAAATAGCCAAAGCACGCGGCTTTGGCTATTTTAAAAAATCTATATTTCAGGAGATTAATATCCCGGATTCTGAACTAATACAGGTTTTCCGTCTTTCTGGCTGTTCAGGATTTCATCCTGTGGCAGCGGGAAGTAGTTATTTTTAGGAGCAGTAAATACTTTACCTGCCATATAACCACGTTTGGTGAAAGTTCTTCCTGATGGCTCTTTACCTGGAAGCGCTTCTTCCTGTGCATATTTGTTCAACACTTTATCTGCAATTCCCCAACGAACAAGGTCGAAGAAACGGTGGCCTTCCATTGCAAACTCAAGACGGGTTTCCATACGAACTGCATTTCTTGCAAAGTCTGCACCTTTGCTGGCAAATGTACCGGCAGCATAAGGCTCAACTTTGTAATTTACGGTTGCATCTTGTACTGAACCATTTTTAGCACGGTTACGAATTTGATTAACATAACCTTCAGCAGCACCAAGGTTGCCAAGTTCAACTTCGCATTCAGCAAGCCACAAAATTACCGAAGACAATTTAACAACTCTGAAGTTATTGTTAACTGCACGTTTGTTGGTCGAGTGCGTTGAGCTGTTTTCATCAGCAAGGTAATACATCCATTTTTTACCAATGAACGGCCCCGCATAAGTCTGGTCACGTACCCAGGTAGAACCAGGCATCGGGCCCCAGTCAAGGAAGTTAACACCTCTGCGGCCAACTGTCCAGTCAAGTCTTGGGTCAACCGGAATCGATTTATCAAGCGTGAAAGCAGTACTTGCACTGATTCCCTGGTCGTTTGGTAGGTCAACCTGGTTGTAAGTATCCTGCGTACCATCAGCAGAGTTGCCAATTAATGGCAAGCCATTCGCGTCAGTTTTAAATGCATTTACCAGGTTATGTGACGGCTGATAAAATCCGCAGCAACCTCTACCCGGTGCGGTTGAAGAGTATGGCCAGTTCAGGTTGTCACCCACGTTACCGTTATCACCGTTAGTACCATCATTTACAGAGAACTGAACCTCAAAGATTGATTCAGCATTATTATTATAAATGTTTCTGTAATTATCATGATAGTTAGTCATTAATTTTTTACCAGAGTTTTTCAGGATATCCTCCAACAATGCTTTAGCAGGCGCCCATTTTTTCTGAAACAAATATGCTTTGGCCAACATTGCTTTTGCAGCCCATTGGCTTGCTCTACCTTTTTGAGATTGAACAGTAGGAAGGTTTTGAGCAGCAAAAGCGAAGTCAGCTTCAATTTTTGGCCAGATATCTTCCGTATTAGGTATTTTTGTTGAGTTCGGATCCGCAGCATTGTAGATTTTCTCATCAATGTACGGAACGTTATTCCACATTTTTTTACATTCAAAATGGTAGAAACCTCTCAGGAAACGAGCCTCTGCCACCACCTGAGTTTTTTCAGCGTCAGTCATATCCCTGATATCCGGGCTGGCAACTACCTGAATTACATCATTTGCTCTGGCAACACCATCATACATACCCCACCATTTTCCAAGAAAATAAGTGTTATCTGCCAACCAGTTGTATTGCTCAATAAACGATTGCTCAGGTTGGTCACCGGCATCAGTACCTTTTACGGCATCATCAGAAGCTACCCCACCATACACGTAGTTTGATACAGTTGATGTACGTCCGGTATTACCAGAACCTACACCGTCAAGCAAAGAATAAACCCCAATTAAAAGAGCGTTTACTCCATTTTTGGTCTTCAACTGACTTTGAGAAGCACGTCCTTGCGGCTTCAGGTCGAAGAACGAGTCAGAACAAGCAAAGTTTGTTACGACTAATAATGCTATAATTAATGTTTTTTTCATTCTTTTTTGTCAATGTAATTTATGATAATTAGAATCCTAAACGAAGACCAACCAGGTATGATTTTGCAACAGGGTAAGCACCTTCGTCAATACCCATGTGGATATCCTGGTTGTCATTACCAGATCTTCTTAGGTTAATATCTGGGTCAAGACCAGTATACTTGGTAATTGTAAAGAGGTTTTGTCCTTGTACATAAACCTGAGCACTGCCTAAACCAGCTTTTTTAATCAGGCTGGTAGGTAACGTGTAGGTTAACTGAATGTTTTTCAGACGTAGGTAAGAACCATCTTCAAGGAAGTAAGAAGATACCTGCTGGCTGGTTGCATCACTCGAGTTCAAACGAGGAAGTTTAGCATCATCACCAGGTTTTTGCCATGATTTATACAACATATCTTTAGATCTGTTTCCCTGGAAGGTGTTGAAGTCTGTCCAGTATCTAACATAGTTGAAAATCTGGTTACCTTGGCTTCCTTGTCCGAATAAGGTCAGATCCCAGTTTTTATAACCCAGGTTTACATTGATACCATACGTAAAGTCAGGATGCGGGTTACCTATTATGGTTCTGTCGGCTGCGGTAATTACACCGTCACCGTTTACATCTCTGAACTTGAATGTTCCGGCTCTTGTATACGAACCAAATTTAGGTGCAGCAGCTGCTTCAGCATCATCTTTAATTACACCATCAACAATATAACCATAATAGCTGGCAATTGGTAAACCCGCTTTGGTGGCAGAAATTGCCGGAAGACGCGTAGTGAAACCAAATATGGTAGCATTCGGGTCATTATTCAACTTAATAACCTCGTTTTTGTAGTGCGAAAAATTCACACCCACTGTGTAACGGAAGTCGCCGATTTTATCGCGGTAGTTTAAGCCAAGGTCAATACCTTTGTTTTGCACCTCACCAATGTTGGTATAAGGTATAGTACCAGTACCTGCAGTTCTTGGAATAGCAATCTGCGTTAACATATCAGAAGTTACACGCTTGTAAAGGTCTAATACAAACTCAAGTTTGCTATTAAACAACACCGCATCGATACCAATGTTTGTAGAAGTTGTTGTTTCCCACTTACCGTTAGGGTTACCAAACTGAACAAGGTCAAAACCACCAACAATCGATGAACCCGTACCATTGATGTCATAAGCATTTCTGATAGGGTCTGCTGCATAAAGTGTATAGGCGTTGTAAACGTTTGGTATCAACTGGTTACCAGTTTTACCCCAGCCTAAGCGCACTTTCATATCGTTAAGGAATTTCAACTCTTTCATAAATGCGTATTCAGACAAACGTACGCCTACTGAAAACGCCGGGAAGATACCGTATCTGTTAGCAGCCGAGAAACGTGACGAACCATCGCGACGAAGCGTGAAGTCAGCCAGGTATATATCTTTGTAAGCATAGTTTACTTTGCCGAATTGAGAGAACAAAGCACTTACAGTAGCACCACCGCCTGAGTTATTTAAACCGGCTGCTGCACCTGCGTCAAGATAACGATACTCCAAATCGTCAAATGCAAAACCACTTCTGTTGGCCTGGAAACCAAACGCATAAGTTGTAACGGCCTCAGTACCAACCAGAACATTGAAGCTATGAGAGCCAATTTCTTTATTATAGTTTAAGGTATTGAACCAGGTAACTGAGCGGTCATAGTTATTAATAACGTTCAAGCTGTTTGCGGCTCTTGCCTCAGCAGCCTCAATATCGCGGTGAAAATACTCTGAACGGTTGTATTGGTTATATTCCAAACCTAAACTTGTTCTTGCTTTTAAACCCGGGATAAGGTCTAACTCTGCAAATACGTTACCGAAAATGTGTGTTCCTTTGGTGATGTTGTCTTTTTCACGATACAATCTGGCCAATGGGTTAGGTGCGTTACCCAGGTTTACACCTTTACTACCTGCAAAACCATTGTAAGGCGAGCTGTTAGTACCACCCAAAGCACTCGGGCCACCGGTAATATCAAACACGGGGATAATAGGGTGAACGCGGATAGCAAACATAATCGGGTTAGACTCGTCGTTGTTCGTAATACCTTGTCTTTCATCATAAGACACCGTCAGGTTTTCACCCAAAGTAAATCTTCCTTTTTTCAATTCAGTGTTTGCTCTAACTGAGTATCTGTCATATTTCGTGTATCTCAGAATACCATCTTGTTTGAAATAGTTGGCAGAAACCGCATATTTAGCATTGTTAGTACCACCCGTTGCACCAACCTGGTAATTTGAGATCGGAGCCGGATCAAAGATTACATCCTGCCAGTTAGTACCTTCTTTGTTGGCTTTAGTAATATTGAAAGCCGTTTTACCCAGGTTAGGGTCTGCAATGTCATTGGTATAAGTAATACCTGCAGGCAAAGAACCATAAACGTTAGGGTAAATATAATCGGCCACGGTTTGCGTACCATCCTGTGCAAATTTGTATTGTACTGATGGTGAGGTGGTCCAAGGTGTTTTACCTGCTCCAACATCAGCACGGTACAAGTATTCGCCTAATTCTTTGGTATTCAATAAATCAAGCATTTTACCAGGTCTTTGAGTACCTGTATAAAAATCAAATGAGATACTTGGCTCACCTGGTTTACCTTTTTTGGTAGTGATAATCACAACCCCGTTGGCTGCACGAGCACCGTAGATTGATGCAGCAGATGCATCTTTCAATACCTGCATCGACTCAATATCGTTCGGGTTAATCTGGTTCAGGGTACCTTGAGTAGGCACACCGTCAATTACATAAAGAGGGCTGTTGTTGTTAACTGAACCAAAACCACGGATACGAACCATGGTACCACCACCCGGAGAGTTGTCGTTACCAACGGTTACACCAGAGGCTCTACCTTGTAACATTTGTGTTACGCTGGCGGTAGGTGTGGCGGTTAGTTCTTTTGCTCCTACCACAGTTACGGCACCGGTAATGTCTTTCTTGCGCTGAGAAGCATAACCCGTTACAACAACTTCGTTAAGTGTCTTGGTGTCAGACATTAACGAAACGTTTACCTCAGAGCGGTTACCGATTACTTCTTCTTTGGTTTCATACCCTATAGAAGAGAAAACAAGCGTTCCGCCATTTTGCGGAACATCCAACGTAAAATTACCGTTGGCGTCAGTTGATGTACCTTTCGTAGCGCCCTTCAAGAGAACCGTTACACCCGGCAAACCCATTTGGGCTTCAGCATCAAGAACCTTTCCTGTGATTTTTCTTTGGGCGAATGCAGAGGTCCCGAGGACAAAAAACAGCATAATCAGAGCTCTCGCTCTGATAGAAACAGAGTAGGATTGTTTCATGAAAAAATATAAAATTAGGTTAATAAAAAAGCGTAATAATATTACGATTCAGTCTAAAGTTTAGCAAACTTTATTTTCAAGGTTTAAGGGATAATTGGTTTTTAGACGCCCGTTTAGTCTGGAAAAAGAAGGATGAAATCTGTTAGGGTTGAATGCAATACTAAAAACATTACAATAGTATTATATTAAGAGTTAATATAAAAATAGTTGTAGCAAGAAATTTTTATTTTTTCTATGCAAACGTTTTAAATTGTTGTTTTAAGCCTGATTTACAAATATTTGTCGTTTACTTATCGGTATCAATAAAGTGTCAATTTGACAATTACTTGTCTAGACAATTAGACCGTCAAGTAATGATTCAATGCCTCGCCATTGTTGTTTTTTTAAGGCTTTAAATAGGTTTTAGTTTTATATGATTAATATAAAAAGTATAATATGGTAATAAAGACAAATTACACGGCTGATTGAATGCCGGCGCGCAGGGTAATCAGACACAAAAGGAGGTTGCATCAACCCGAATGCAGTACAATTGTTTTTTAGTTAAGGCTTTTTATATCCTGACTTTTTCGCTATCATAAAAAGTCTTAATTTCGCTGCATGAATGAAAAACAAAATCCCTGGACAATCCTCGACACCGAGGTAAAATATGATAATAACTGGATTCAGGTGGTACATCAGAATGTGCTTAACCCGAACGGTGGTAAAGGCATTTACGGAACAGTACACTTTAAAAATATTGCTATCGGAATCGTACCGGTAGATAGCGAAGGAAATACCTGGCTGGTTGGCCAGTACCGTTTCCCGCTTGAAGAATATTCATGGGAAATACCGGAAGGTGGAAGCCCGGAAGGAGAAGATATGCTGGAGTCGGCCAAACGTGAACTTCTGGAAGAGACAGGTCTGGTGGCCGAACAGTGGACCATGATTTCAAAACTACATACCTCTAACTCTGTTTGCAAAGAAGTGGCTTATATTTATCTGGCCGAAGGGCTGACACAGGGAAACAGCCAGCCCGAAGAAACCGAGCAACTGCAAATCAGAAAAATTCCGTTACGTCAGGCTTACGAAATGGTTATGAAAGATGAAATAACTGATTCAATCAGCGTGGCAGGTATCCTAAAAACCATGTTGCTGAAGTTTCCGCAGCAATTATAAACCTAACAAATTAACACCAATATGCTTGAAGCGATTTCTTTAGGCTTTGCAACAGGAGTAGTATTAAGTTTCGGTTTTGGCAGTGTTTTCTTTGCACTTATTCAGACAAGCCTTGATTACGGCTACATGGCCGGCGTTAAAATATCTCTGGGAGTAATATTTGGCGATATCATCATGATAACCATTGCGTATCTGGGTACTTCGTTTTTGCCAGACATACCCCATTTTGCCACTATTTCAAGGGTTTTTGGGTCGCTGTTGCTGGTTGGGCTGGGCATTGCACAATTCAGAAACACAAAGCCACCGGCCGGTGTTCAGGATTTTAAACTGGCAAGGTTCTTTTATTTTTTTGGGAAGGGCTTTTTGCTTAACGTAATCAATCCGGTCAATTTTATATCTTGGATGGTAGTTTCGGCAACGCTAAAAGGCTATAAGTATGATATTTATGACGAAACTGCCTTTTTTACAACCTGCGTAGTGATGATTTTCGTGATGGAGTCGGCCTTTGCTATTTTTGCCCATAAAATCAAAAACAAAATGAATAATAATACCATTCAGCGTATCAAATATTTTTCTGGTATTATTTTCATAGGTATCGGAATGAAGCTCATTTACGATATTTTCTGAATTATCAGGGGATATGCCCTATCCCCTGATAACCTCCCCTATTTTTTTATACCTTTCTCATTGCTTTCTTTCTGTTGCATGGCCATCATTTGTTTCATGGTGCGTTCCATTCCATCAACCGAGCCATCAAGGAAAATTACATTGCCTTTACCTTGTTCGGCAAAATGTTTCAGCGACTCCGTCCAAAGCGAAAACAGAATCAACGAAGAGTCAAGGTTTGCTTTTTCCATTTCTTTGGCGGCCACAGCCATACCTTTGGCCACCTCTTCCCTAAACTGCGCCAACCCCTGGCCTCTTAAACGGCTTGCCTCTCTTTCTGCCTCAGCCTGAATCCTGATGTAGTTGCCTTCTGCCTCTGCCGCTTTGGTTTTGGTAATTAACAAAGCCTGGCCTTCGTTTTCGGCAGCGGCCTTTGAGTTATTAGATGCCACCACTTTAGCCATAGAGCGCACAATTTCGTCGTCAAATGTAATATCGTTTATCTGCAGGTCAATCAGATGATACCCCCAGCCTAGCAGAATGTGGTCAAGGTTTTCTTTTACGTCAGACACAATCTCGGTTCTCAGGCTCAAAATCTCCGCTTGTTTTTTTGTAGCTACAAAGCTGCGGATAGAGCCTTCAATAGAACGTACCAGTGCTTGCATAAAATTAGCCTGATCAATAAATTTAAAAGCAACGTTTTTGATAGATTCTTCCTGTTGGTCGGTTACTGTATACAAAAGCATGGCTTTAAAGTAAACATTGGCCTGATCGTTGGTAATGGCCTGAAATTGCAACTCAACCGAGCGGTTCTGAATAGAAATGGTACGAAAAACGTATTCAACAAACGGAATCTTGAAGTTAAGACCCGGTGACATGATGCGCTGATACTTACCAAAAACTGTAATAACTGCCACATTGCCCTGTTGTACAATTACTACCGAAAGGTAAAGTAGGGCTATAACCGGAACGACAAAAATGATGTAACCCATGATTTAAAAATGTTTAGTTAAGAATGTTGTTTCAAAGGTATAATACTTACACAAACCAAAAAATATTTGTTGATAAATGGTAATTTCAGCCTTTTTATATGTGTATCAGGTACACAGATTAATAAAGTAAATTTTCTGTAAGATGTAACAAAAAAATTGAATTACCGGAAACAATTACTCAACTTAAGCCATTTAAAGCCACTTCCAGGGTTTATACACAAATTTATCGACCTTATTACTGTATAAAGCCAGCCACTTTAGACTGCTACGCTCCCTTATCGGTTTATTTCCTCAAAATCACCCAGGCCTTCTCTGATAACCTCAAAGTCGTCATCAATGGCCAGCACAACGGTTGATGCTTCAATACCACACCAGCCACCATCAATAATAATATCGGCCTTTTCTTTGTTCTGGTCGTAAATTACCTCTATTTCATTGGGATACTCAATGATGTCGTCAATATCATCTTTTACTGAGGTAGTAATGATTGGATTACCCAGCATTTCAATTATTTTCTGCGGAATTTCATGGTCAGGCACCCTGACTCCTATGGTTTTACGCTTGGTCTGCATTATTTTAGGCAAATCGCCGGTGGCTGGCAGAATAAACGTAAACGGCCCGGGGAAAGCCCTCTTCATTAATCTGAACGCCGTGTTAGAAACCCGCGCATACGTGGCAATGTTGCTCAGGTCATGGCAAACTATAGAAAAATTATTCTGCTGAGGCTTTATTCCCTTTATTTTACAGAGGCGTTCAACGGCACGCGTATTAAAAATATCACAGCCCATTGCGTAAACGGTATCTGTCGGGTATATCACAATGGCACCTTCTTTAAGGGCATCTACTACCTGACGTATTTTACGCATATCCGGGTTATCAGGAAATATTTCAATGATTTCAGCAGGCATAATCTTAATTTATTGTGGTCAGGTTTGCGTACTTGGGTATAAAACAAAAAGGTTCGAAGTAAAGTTTTCTTCGAACCTTTTTACAAATATGATTGATATCATTTACTTTTTTTCCTGCCTTTGCCTGGCTTTGTTTCTTCGGTTTTAGGCGCATTCATTTCAAAGTAATCGACAGTTAAACCAGCCAGCGATTTGATGCCCAGCGTAAAGCCTGATTCGTCAATATAAAAATCTGGGGTGTGGTGTGGCGCCGGGTTGGTTTGTCCTTTGGGCATACCACCCAGAAAAAAGAAAAGACCTGGTACTTTTTGCTGAAAGAAACTGAAATCTTCTGCGCCGGTTTGTACAGCCTGCACAATTACGTTTTCCTTACCTGCAATTCCTTCAAGGGTACCAATCATTTTTTCAGTAAGCACAGGGTCATTATAAGTAACCGGATACCCCGTATCAATTTTTACCTCAGCTACGGCTCCGGCACTGGTTGCAATGTGGGTTGCAATTTCACTGATTCTTTTATGAACCAATTGGCGCTGGTCTGGTGCAAAGGTGCGGATGGTACCTATCATCTCCAGCGATTCCGGAATGATATTCTGGCGGATACCTCCATGAATAGCACCAACTGTAACAATGGCCGGGTTTTCGGTAATATTTACATTACGGCTTACAATGGTTTGCAGCCCCAGCACAATCTGCGATGCCGTTACAATCGGGTCTATGCCCAGCCAGGGGTTTGCACCATGAGTTTGCTTGCCTTTTATTTTTATACCCAGCTGGTCTACCGCCGCCATGGTTGCCCCGGGGCGATACCCGATTTTTCCGACTTCTGTTACCGAACTGATATGGAGACCAAAAATGGCATCAACCTTCGGGTTTTCCATAACTCCTTCCATGACCATCAATTCGGCCCCCGATTTTCCGTTTTTCAGCAATTTAGGGTCATAAACACCTTCTTCAGCCGGTTGAAAAATAAACTTTACCGTACCGGCAAGCTCGCTTTTGATTGACGACAGAATCTCTGCCACACCCATCAGAATAGCCACGTGAGAATCATGCCCACAGGCATGCATAACCCCGGTTTTCTGACCGTTATACTCGGTCATTACTTTAGATTTAAACGGCACATCTACTCTTTCTGTAACAGGCAGGCCATCCATATCGGCGCGCAAGGCAACAACCGGACCAGGTTTACCGCCTTTCAGAATGCCAACTACACCCGTAACACCTACTTTTTCCTGTACGTCAATACCTAGTGAACGCAGATGGTCGGCCACAATTTTTGATGTTCTGTATTCAAGGTTGCCGAGCTCAGGGTTTTCATGAAAATCTCTGCGCCAGCTTACCACTTTCTTTTCAATGGCATCGGCACCAGTGCTTATTTTTGGTTTCAGTGAAGATTGCCCCACCACCACACTGCAAGTAGCTGCAAGGAGTGTAATCAGTAGATTTCGCATTGATGAAATATAGTTTAGGTACTTGTTTATAGATTTCTGTTGCAGTATAGCGGTATTTGAAAACATTTACTAATCAAAAGCTTATAAAACGTCTGGCATAAAGGTTTATTTAGCTTTTAGAAATTTACTGGCAATTGTTACTGAATGGCATGGTAGGCCTCAATCATTCTATCGGTAGAGAGAATATCAGCCCCTTTATTTACAAATTCGTTATAAAGGTTATCACCTTTTGCTGCAGCCATTTTATCAAGGTTACCTAAGGTACCCAGTATGGTAACAATACCTTTCTGGTGCAGAAAATCGTTAAATTCTTTGTTAGGTTCCCGGGTTCCTATAAAAGCTACCATATTTTTATCTGGTATACCCGCCTCATGATGTCTTTCGTATTCCTTCATGTCGCGGATAGTTACCGAAATCATCAGGTTTGGGTCAAGTTTATAAACTTTTCTGGCCTGGTTAACATCATACGTAATAATAACGCAGTAGTTTTCGGCTTGTAGCTGTTTCACCATAGCCACTACTTTTTCATAAGGCGTATTTCTTTTTACATCAAGCGTAAATATCACCTTATTTTTACCCCATTTGAGTACCTGTTCTAATGTCGGAATTTTAAAACTGGTCAGCTTGCCTGCATTGTCTTTCAGGTTCAGGTCTTTCATGTCGGCCCAGTTCTGATTGATAATTTTGCCTTTTCCGGTGGTGGTTCTGTCAAGCGAGTTGTCATGCATCATCATCAGCACGCTATCTTTCGTAATTTCAATATCACATTCAATGATATTAGGAATTTTACCTGCCAGATAAGCGAAAGACTCTAAGCAGTTTTCAGGATACCCCGGGATATCGCCCCCGCCCCGATGCGATGAAACCATCGGTTTGAATCCGGGTTTATACTTCAAATACTCAACCAACCCCTGCTTCGGAACAGGAATAAATGTTTTTTGCGGAACACTTCTGCAACTAAAAACAAAAAGTATAATAGACAGATATAGGTATCTCATAAGTAATTTTAGCTTTGAAAAAACGCAAGTCCTTCCTGATTGGTCTCTTTCTGGTAAATATTAAGAATTTCTTTGGCTGTTAAAAGTCCTTTAACCCCATATACCATCAGGCATACTGTTCCGCCATTGCCACCACCGGTTATTTTGGCTCCATATACACCAGACTTTGCTCCTTTGGCATGGGCAATTTCAACCAGTATATCGGTGTGTTCATCACCAAGACCACACTTATTGTAACTCTCATGCGACTGATACATCAATTCGCCCATCAGCGGCAGCAGGTCTACATAATTATGGTTATTAAGTACTTTGGTCATTTCCGTAAAAAGCCTTACCCTTATGTTTTCATAAATCGGGTGCTCGGTGCTGGCCTTAATATTATAGTAGGTATCTGCCTTCACGTGTGCCAGAGGATCAGTAACCACCACAAAGTCGTTCATGAATTCTTTGCCATACATTGAGTTAAGCAAACGAGAAAAATTAGTTTCGTATTGCGAAGGCGAAATATTGCTGAGAAAACCCGAATATGGCAAAAGATTGCTTTCTGCCACTTTCAGATCTTGCTTTGATACCCCCAGATTTTGCGCTATAATTGAGTAACCCATTGATGCGGCCGTGCGTACATCGCCATAAGATGCCGCACCCACTTTGTGGCGTATACCGCTATCAATACCCACAAAATACAAATTATCGGGTATTTTTATGCTCGGGTAAACCTTATCGGGCTGGCATAAAATGGGTAGCAGATAATTGGGCTTGCCCAGGTACGAGGTAAGTTGGTCCATCAGGCCGCAAGGAGCGCCTACTACCAAATTTTCTGCCTTTTGTGCAAGAAGTGGCAGTTCGGTTCCAGAAAAATCAATCGAATACAATTCGCCGAGAGCTTTAAACATAGCTACCTCTATAGCTGCGGATGAAGACACCCCCTTACCAAACGGAACTTCAGATTGTATCAGAATATCGAGACCGCCCAGCCGGGCATTTTTTTCTTTCAATAAAACCAGGTAGCAGCCAACCAGATAAGATGCCCAGTCGCCGCCTTCCATTTCAAATAAATATCTGTGGGCTTCTTCATAGTCTCTTGGCAGTTCTTCCAGATCTATAAAAACTTCGTTGTTTTCTGTCAGGTCAAGACTTTTAATATGAAGCTGATTATAATTTCTGTGACCAATAGTAACAGTGGCTTTTTCTTTTATTGGCATCTGTAATACCATTGAGCCGGAGTAATCAGCTACACCCCCCATAATATCAAGACGGCCGGTAGAAGTTGCCCTGACCAGACTCTGAGCCGAGCCGAAAAAATTACGTAAATCAGTAGAACTGTTAGAACTTATTTCCATAGTTAATCATAATAAAGATGCCATGGCCACATCTTTCCGAAAAATTTAGCGTTATTTATAATTTCTCAATAACAATAGCACTTGCACCACCCCCACCGTTGCAGATAGCAGCAAGACCATATTTGCCATTTTTTTGTTGCAGTACGTTTATAAGAGTAGCAATAATTCTTGCACCTGAACAACCAAGCGGATGCCCCAACGAAACTGCACCTCCAAAGATATTCAATTTATCGTAGCTAATGCCAAGTTCGCGGCAAAATACGATAGGAACTACAGAAAATGCTTCATTAACTTCAAAAAAGTCAATATCGGCTACGCTTAGTCCGGCTCTTTTCAAGGCTTTCTGAGCCGCATAAACCGGCGAAGTGGTAAACCATTCCGGCTCCTGCTCTGCATCTGCATAGGCAATTATTCTGGCTACCGGCTTCAGACCATCACGCTCAACCGTTTCAGCCGAACATAAAACCAATGCCGCCGCTCCGTCATTAATGGTTGAAGCATTGGCCGCTGTAACGGTGCCATCTTTGGTAAAAACAGGCTTTAGGGCTGGTATTTTATCAAAGTTTACGTTCTTAAACTCTTCATCTTCTGCCACTACTTTCACGTTACCTTTTCTGTCGGTTACTTCAACAGGCACAACTTCATTGTTAAACGCTCCGCTCTGCCAGGCAGCTGCCGCTCGCTTGTACGACTCAATGGCAAAGCTATCTTGTTCTTCGCGGCTTATGTTATACCTGGCAGCGGTGGCATCACCAAAACAGCCCATAGCCAATGGCTGATAGGCATCTGTAAGGCCATCTTTAGCAAGGCCGTCTATTAAAACACCGTTTCCGTAGCCATATCCATAACGAGCTTTTTCAAGATAGAACGGAATCATCGACATGTTTTCCATTCCCCCTGCCACTACTATACTGTTTTCGTTCAATTCAATCGACTGGCTGCCTAAAATAACTGATTTCATACCTGAGGCACAAACCTTATTTATGGTTGTGGTATTGGTTTTGGCCGATAACCCACCATATAAAGCAGCCTGACGCGCAGGTGCCTGCCCTACATTTGCCTGGCACACATTACCAAAAAACAGTTCATCAACATCGTCAGCAGAAACTCCGGCTTTTTCAATGGATTTTTTAACAGCAATTGCTCCTAATTTCGGAGCCGGAACTGATGAAAGCGCACCACCGAAACTTCCGATTGGCGTGCGCACGGCAGATAAGATATAGGCCTTTTTCATAGGTATTTATTAAAAAATAAAAACTGTTGCAGCGTTGTATCTGCAACAGTTAAACAAATTTTATGACAAAAAATTTCACCAGCTTTTTTTCTTATGGCCGGCAATTGCATAGTACAAAATAAAAATATAACAAACTGCCATAATCCAGAATCCTCTCTGCGGATTGGCCTCGCCACCTATGGCCGTATATGCCAACGGAATAATTCCGCCACCGGGTCCGATACCCATAATCAACAAGGCCGAACCGATTTTTGTAAATTTGCCCAATCCTTTAATAGCCAGCGGGAAAATAGACGGCCACATTAAAGCATTAGATAAACCCATCAAGGCAATACAGAAAACAGACACGTAGCCTTCAGTAAAAATTGCGGCAACCGTAAGGCCTATACCAAGAATAGCCGAGTATTTAAGTGCATTCTCTTGCTTTATATATTTAGGTATAGCCACTATGCCTATCAGATAACCAACAAGCATGGCCCCTAAAGTATAAGACGTAAAGTTTTTGGCTTCGTCAAGGCTGATGCCTATGTTTTTACCGTACTGGCCGATACCATCGCCGGCAATTACTTCTGCACCAACGTAAAAGATAATGGCCATAACACCCAGTATCAGATTCGGAAAAGCAAAAACTGAGTCTTTTTTCTGAGCACCTGCCGTTTGTTCTTCTTCTTCTTTTACCTCAGGTAATTTTGAAAACCAGAACAATACAGCAACCAGAACAAGCACAACTGCCAGCGCCAAATACGGCGTGTTAATTCTTTGCACCAATTCGTTCAGAAGCGCTTCTTTTTCAGTAGCACTTTTAGTAACCTCCAGCTTGTGTTCAATGTCGCCTATTCCTTTTAGTACAATAGCACCCAGAATAATTGGCGCCAGAATACCCGCCAGTTTGTTAGCCATACCCATAATGCTGATTCTTTTGGCAGCGCTTTCAATTGGCCCCAGTATACTCACATAAGGGTTTACAGCGGTTTGCAAAAGTGCCAGACCTGTGCCCTGCAAAAACAAACCAGCAAGGAAGAGTTCGAATTTACGTGAATTGGCGGCAGGAATAAAAACCAGCGAGCCAACAGCCACAATTATTAGCCCTATTACCATGCCATTCTTAAAACCTACCTTATTAAGTATTATAGAAGATGGTATTGATAAAAAGAAATAAGACATATAAAAAGCCGTAGTAACCAAAAATGCCTGTGTGTCTGTTTTTAGCTCACATGCAATTTTAAGAAAAGGTATGAGGGTGCCGTTGGTCCAGGTAATGTAACCAAAGGTAAAAAACAAAACACCAATCATTACTAATGGCATCAGATAGCTTTTATTGTTTTGCTCCATAATAATAGGGTTAAAATCAGTTTGCTGATAAGTAAAATATTTGTTTAGGTAATTGATTACTCTTAATATTCGTCGTTAAGGCCAAACGTGCGTTTGCGTGTACGCCATTTGCCACGGGTAAAATCAGGAATTTCAACCGGAGAGCTGCCTCTGGCAATTGATAGCTCAGATAGCGGGCTGATGGCACTCCAGGCGGCGGCATCGTAAACGTCAATTGGCGGAGCCACTTTCTTTTTAATAGATTCAATAAATGCGCGTATTACAAAAAAGTCCATTCCGCCATGTCCGGCATTGGCCGCATCCTGTTCAAAGCGCTTCCATAACGGATGGTCATATTCTTTCTGATAATCAGCAAATGGCTCCCAGGTATCGTGCTTTTTAGACACCCCATCCAGATAAATCTGGTTGCCGTCGTTCATCCAAATACCTTTTGTTCCCTGCGCCCTGAAACCCAGTGAATACGGGCGTGGGCTGCTGGTGTCATGTATAATTACAATGTTTTCACCGTTAGCACATTGTATAGTGGTAGTTACAATATCGCCCAGTTTAAAGTTTGCCTTTGCATTAGGGTGGTCAGGGCCGCCGTTCTCAACTATATAATTATGCAAACCGCGTGTTTTTGTAGCCATTGACGTAAGGTATAAAAACTGATTACCATAGTTAATGTCCATCCAGTGTGCCACAGGGCCAAGGCCATGCGTTGGGTAAAGATCTCCGTTTCTGTCAACCGAGTGCTGGGTTCTCCAGCGGGCTTCGCTAAATCCTTTTTCTCCAAATTCAACACCTTTGCCATGCGCGGTTTTGCCATCGTTCAGTTTTACAAAGCGCAAATCATGCTGATACCCGCAATGGCCATACAATAACTCGCCAAACATACCTTTACGAACCATGTTGAGCACGGCCATAATGTCACGTCGGTAACATACGTTTTCAAGAATCATGCAGTGCGAGCCTGTTTTTTCGTAGGTATCAACCAGATCCCACGATTCCTGCAATGTAACCGTTGCCGACACCTCTACGCCTGCGTATTTGCCTGCTTTCATGGCGGCAATGGCCATGGGTACGTGCCATTCCCAAGGGGTGGCAATTACAATACCATCCAGGTCATCACGCTTTACCATGTTCTCAAAATCCCTTTCACCTTTTGTGTAGGCAACCGGCAAGGCTTTATTAAATTTCTGGAATATTTTATTGGCCTCTGCAATTGAGTTTTTATCAATGTCGCAAATAGCCGTAACCTCCACATCGGGGCGATACATCACCTGTTGCAGGTGAGTGCGGCCTCTGAGGCCAACGCCAATAAAACCAAGTCTTACTTTTTTCTCTTCGGTGGGGTTCTTTTTTACAATAAATGGTATACTTGAGGAGGCAAGGGTTGTACCGATAAAGTCGCGTCTATTCATAGTTTATGTTAGGAGATTAGTTTTGCAAAAAAATAGACTAATTATTCAATTTCAAAAGTTTAGGTTATAAATATTATTTTTTGCGGACTTTTACAGCCTTATTTTAATAATACAGCCAATAATTAATATTGACTATTGGACACACCGGTCTTGCAGAAAAAACCGGCTGTAAGATATTCAGGAAGCGGCACATTAACCCGGCAAACCCCACTAATGATATTATAAAAATCATTAACCGAATAAAATCATCAAAAAAGAAATCTTTAAAACAGATGGCGCTTTACTCAGGAAAATAACAGATGATTCTGATACAATTGACATAGCAGACTTACCCGAATTTACAGAGTATTCTTCATAATCTTGATTCAAGCTGACTTTAAAAAATTATGTTTATTGTCTTGGATGAAATTACTTCATAAAGCATTAATTTTGCTTGATGTGTTTTTTATTTGCTAATAAAAAAACGATGTAATAACCATCTAAAACAATTTTGTTGTGAAAAATTATCTACTCCCCGCACTCATTTACTTTGTATTCCAATCTTTTTCTTTTGCGCAGTCTGACTGGCAATGGCTTAATCCGAAACCTTCCGGAAGTGATATTGTAGACATGACGTTTATATCAGAAAATGCGTTAGATGAAAATCACATTACTTATCCTCTTATTTCCGGTGTTAATTTATCTCACAAAAGTTCTCACATATCTTATTCTAATGAGAAATTAAAAGAAAGTAATATCATAGCTGATGATTTTTATGCAGAAGTATTAATTTATCCGGATTACATTAAAAGTTTTGAGGCCAAAATATTGTGCGGGATATCTACTAAATCTTCACAAATGACAAATATAAAACTGGAATATGGTTACAGTGAGGAGAGCCGTAAAGTAGTAGCAGCAAAAGAACCCACGCTTGCACCAAATAGTGGTTCAAGTAGAACATTTGATATCAAAGATTTGAAATCAGGCACAAAGTACTGGTGTTTTGTTTCGTTTGATTATAATGGGAAGCGTCAAACATCTCCTACTGTGTATTTTACCACAAGACCAGAGGCTGAGATATTGTTTACTGGTCCTGCCTATTATGGTAGCAGAACAGCAAGATTTACCGCCCAGGTCATATCGAATTTAAAATCTATTAAAGATATAACATTTGAGTATGGTAAAGACAGCCTTTTCAATGAACAGATAAAAGGCAAACCTGATTCAGTTCAGGCTTTACAAACAAAACAAATTCAAGCCGATGTCTCAAATCTTATACCTGGCACTTATTATCGTGTAAGGTTAAGGGTAAAATACAATAACCAGATGACATATAGCCAAACCATTGGGTTTACAACATATCCCATGTTTACTATTGGAATGCAAACCCCATTGGTGAATAATGGAACAGTAACTATAAATGGACGGATTCAAGTCCCGGATGACATTATTAAAAGTATAGTAGTTGAGTACGACACCACAAGGCTATTTAAAACCCCAAAAATTGTAACTGTTTCAGATGTAAAAAGTCCGACAGGGATTCCTTCAGTAGCTTTTACGGCGGATATATCAAATCTCGATTCTGAAAAAATCTATTATTCAAGATTGAAAGTAACTATCGGAGACGAAGTTGTTTATGGTCCTATGCAATTATTTTCATTAACTGATAAAGTGGTAATTATTCCTACTGACGTTGAACTTTATGATTCTAACAGAATCCTTCTGAAAGCACTGGTGCATACAGGAAAACAAAATGTTACCGGATACAAGTTTTTATATGGAGAAAATAGTGTCCTTACTGATTCGATAGAAGCTGCACGAAGTACAAGCAACAATCCTATCACCTTATATGCAAGTTTGGCAAACCTAAAACCGAATACCTATTATAAAGGTCAATTTAAAGGTATAGCCAATAACATAGTAATTCTCTCAAAGCCTTTTACTTTTTTTAACGGCACTCTTCTTTCAAATGAACCCGAAAAGAAAAGTAACATGCTGGTTTATCCTAATCCGACCAATGGGCTTGTAAAAATTGTCACTCCGGATAAAATTATTAAAAAAGAGATTTTTAAAACAGATGGGGCTTTACTCAGGCAAATAACAAATGATTCTGATACGATTGATATATCAGACTTACCGACCGGGCTTTATATCCTTAGAGTTTCAACGCCAAGGTCTATTGTATCTTACAAAGTAATCAGGCAGTAATAGTCTAAAAAACTACAAAAGGATTTAACAGATTATTCACGCATAAAAATAGCCTGAATACATTTTAATCCAGTATTTTAGCGGGTATAAACCGGAGGAATATCCATTCGGTTTATACCCTGTTTTTTGTCCGATAACCTGAAACTCATTCCATCTATGAAATCTCTATTGCAGCAGGCATTGGCCTGCGCTATATTATTGGCAAATTGTTTTACTGCCCCTGCACAGCAAACCAAAGAACTACGAACCCTGATTATATTTTTTGATGGCTTGCGGCCGGATTACATTACTCCTGAGGCCATGCCCAATTTATACGCTTTCAGTAAGAAAGCGGCTTATGGTAAACAACATCATAGTGTGTTCCCAACTGTTACCAGAGTAAATGCTTCTTCGTTTGCAACAGGCGGCTATTCTAAAGCGCATGGTTTAATGGGTAATACGGTGTTTTTCCCTGCTGTGAATAAAACACAGGGCCTGAACACCGGTGATGCCGAAAATCTGGATAAAATTAATGATTCTGAAAACGGAAATTTGCTTACAGCTATATCTTTAGGAGAGATACTGACCAAGGCAGGAAAAAAAATGATGGTTTTTAGCTCAGGTTCAACCGGTTCTGCTCTTTTACAGAATCATAAAATAGGTAATGGCGCGGTTATCTCAACAAGCATGATCAGACCAGAATCTTTAATAGCTAAAGTTTTGAGCGAAGTAGGCCCTATTCCGGCTAGTGTAAAACCAAAGCCCAATACTCAGCTTAATAAATGGATTACCGATGCTGTTATGAGATATGCCATTACCCTGGATGGCCCCCTTGTCAGTTCTGTATGGTTTACAGACCCCGACGGCACAGCTCATACTTTTGGCATTGGCTCAGACTATGCCATGGAATCAATCAAAGTGGTAGATGAGCAGTTCGGGCGTATTCTGGCTGATATTGAACAAAAAGGGCTAACGAATAATTTCAATATCCTGATTTCAGCTGACCACGGTTTTGCAACCTTCATCGGCAAAACCAATGTAGTTGATTTCCTGATTAAAGAAGGCCTGAAACAAAATAAAGACAGTGAAGACGTAATCGTATCTGAAGGTGCCATTTATGTGCAAGACAAAAGTAAAATCAAAACAATTGTTAGTCGCCTGCAATCGCAGCAATGGGTTGGCGGTATTTACACCAAAGCAGCAAAACCCGGAAGCACACAAGGCATAGTAAAAGGCACCTTATCTTTTGAGACCATTCATTGGAACCACCCAAGCCGCACTGCCGACATATTGGTTGACTACAACTGGAATGATGATAAGAATGACAAAGGCTACGCAGGCACAAGCTATGCCAAAGGCGTAGCCGGGCATGGCAGCATGAGCCCTTATGAAGTGCATATAGCGCTTCTGGCCTATGGCCCAAGTTTCAAAAAAGCGTATGAAAGCAGCCTGCCCACCTCAAATGTTGACTTGGCCCCTACCATATTACATTTGCATCAACTACCTATTCCGGCCTCTATGAACGGGCGCGTTTTTTATGAATTACTGAATAGTAAAAATGCGCCCAAACAGCCCGCCGTAAAAGTAGAAACCATAAAAACCCAAGCAGATTATGATGGCGGGGCATACGAGCTAACCTTGCAGCAAACAATTCTGGGTAAATATCGCTACCTTGATTTCTCTAAAGTAACGCGTACATCAAAATAATGCTGATTTAATCTATTCAACCTTAAATAACACCATGAAAAAAAATTTGCTGGGCATATTGTTAATTGGCTTGTCTGTGTGTCAGGCGCAGGCACAAAAATCTTTTTACATCGGCAATAAAGCGCCTCTTGCACCACTAAAATACATAGAGCTGCCACTTGGCGCGGTAAAACCAAAAGGCTGGCTGCATAAGCAACTGACCATTATGCGAGATGGTACCACCGGGCATCTGGATGAATATTATCCCAAACTGATGAAAGATAACGGCTGGCTGGGCGGTAAGGGTGATGCCTGGGAAGAAACCCCCTATTGGCTCGATGGCGCAGTACCTCTGGCCTATTTGCTTGATGATGCAAAGCTGATAGCCAAAGTACAACAATACATTGATTGGGTAATAACAAACCAGCGACCAAATGGATACATTGGCGGCATAACAAAAGCTGAAAGAGCCGGTAAACCCATGACCGATTGTAGCCAGGGAGAAGACTGGTGGCCTAAAATGGTGATGATAAAGGTATTGCAGCAATATTATACGGCTACAAACGACAAGCGGGTGATAAATTGCCTGAGCAGGTACTTTAAGTATCAATATAATAGCCTTAACGGCTGTCCGCTTGCAAAATGGACAGAATGGGCAGAGGCGCGCGGTGGAGACAACCTGATGTCGGTCTATTGGTTATATAACCTGACAGGCGAAAAATTTCTGTTAGAGCTTGGCGATACCATTTACAAGCAAACTACACCCTGGACAGACCTGCTGGGTAAGCGCAACTGGGTAATGCAGGCTGCCGCCAACCAGACAGACGAAAAATGGATGACCAGGCACGCAGTTAACGTGGGCATGGGCATTAAGCTGCCAGCTATTTATTATCAGGCTACAAAGAATCCTGATTTACTTAAAAGTCTGAAAACCGGCTGGACAGACATCATGACGCTGCACGGCTTGCCACATGGTATGTATTCGGGCGATGAAGATTTACATGGTAACGATCCCACCCAGGGCATTGAACTTTGCTCTATTGTTGAAACCATGTTTTCAATGGAACAAATGATTTCAGTAACCGGCGACCCACATTACATGGATGCCCTTGAACGTATGACCTACAACGCCTTGCCTACACAAACTACCGACGACTTTAATTCGCGCCAATACTTCCAAATAGCCAATCAGGTACAGGTAAGTCGTGGGGTTTTTGATTTCTCCTTGCCTTTCTGGCGTGGTATGTGCAATGTATTTGGTTCTTATGCTGGCTACACCTGTTGTACTGCTAATATGCACCAGGGTTGGACAAAATTTACGTCGCACCTTTGGTATGCCACCCCAGACAAAGGGCTGGCAGCCTTGCTTTTTGCTCCTAACAACATAACAGCCAAAGTAGGTGACGGCACCCAAATAAGCATAGCTGAAGAAACCGGCTATCCGTTTGAAGACCAGATAAATTTTACAATCAGTACACCCAAAGCGGTTGATTTTCCATTAGAAATTCGCATTCCTGTTTGGTGCAAAGAAGCAGTATTTATACTCAATGGTGAAAAACTGAAAACCGAACAAGGTGGAAATATAGCAAGAATTAAACGTGTATGGAAAAACGGAGACAAACTTACTCTGCAATTACCAATGGAAGTTAAAACAACCAGCTGGGCAAAAAACTCAAAAGCCATTGAACGAGGGCCGCTGGTTTATGCACTTAAAATTGAAGAAAGCTGGTCGCAGAAAGAAATAAAAGAAGAAGGCACTTATTATGAAATTCAGCCCAAAAGCGACTGGAATTATGGTTTGCCCCTCTCTGTAATTCAAAAACCTGTAGAAAACACAAGCGTTGTGGTAAAGCCGCCAACAGATGCCTTCGTCTGGAACAGCGCCAATGCCCCTGTTGAAATAAAAGCAAAAGGTAAAAAGATACCTGCATGGCAATTAGTAGAAGGCGTTGCCCGGCAACCGGTTACCCCGCGCGACGGTATTTATCTGGGTGAAGTAGATAAAAAAGAAGAAACCATTACGCTTATTCCTTATGGTTGTAGTAAGTTAAGAATTGTGGCTTTCCCGGTTGTTAAATAAGGTAATTACAGACAGCCATTCATCACCTTTACAGACCTGAAAAATTTGTAAAGGTGATTTTTTTTTAATTCCTGACGCAACGAAAATACACTTTCTTTCGTAAAGCATTTTAATTTAAATATTTTTTAATAAAATTGTATTAGTAAAAGTTTCTTTCATTTTCAAGCTGAGAAATTTTACTGATTAATTGTATTGAGATGAATAACGCTTCTAACCTACCTGGAAAGAACCTATAGCCAACTTACTGAAAATGCGAAGAATTAATTCTATTGACTTCACGCGGGGTCTTGTTATGATTATTATGGCATTAGACCATACCCGGGACCTGCTTCACATAGGGACGGACCCTACCGACTTATCTGTTACTACTCCTCTCTTATTTTTTACTCGCTGGATAACCCATCTTTGCGCGCCAACCTTTGTGTTTTTATCTGGTGTATCTGCTTATTTGTCATTTCAAAACTCTGAATTGAAAGAAAACCAGAAGTTTCTTGTTAGCAGAGGCCTTTGGCTGGTTTTGCTTGAGTTTACGATAGTCGGGCTAGGTATATGGTTTGACCTGAAGTTCCGAACGCTGTTCTTTCAGGTTATCGGCGCAATTGGCATTGGCTTTATTCTTCTGGCACCCCTGATTCGTTTAAGTTCAAAAACCATTCTGATTATTGGTTTAGCCATTATCTTCCTGCATAATCTATTAGGCTTATTGCCATTTAACCAGCCACCCTATTCTTACCTGGCACCTTTATTTACGTTTTCTGTTTTTCAGTTGTCAGATACCCACGTATTTGCAATTAGTTATCCTCCAATACCGTGGTTTGGTATAATGCTGCTGGGTTATGGCTTTGGTGGAACCGTTTTCAGCTTATCGCCCCGTAAACGGAAAACCCTGCTGTATAAGTTGGGCTGGCTTTCGCTGCTCTTGTTTGTTGTGTTGAGATACATAAATATTTACGGAGACCCCATACCCTGGAAAATTGACCGTGACCCGGTTTTAGTGATTATGTCGTTCCTCAATGTAACCAAATATCCGCCTTCTCTTTTATTCACTTTAGTAACGCTGGGTATTTGTTTTATTATCTTATCAGTGAGTGCCAATAAACATGGCAAATTCATTAAGATAGTGTCAACCTATGGTAAAGTACCGCTGTTTTATTACATTATCCATTGGTACATTATTCATACAGCAATGTTAGTGATGCTGTTTTTTCAGGGTTTTGAGTTCAAAGACCTTGTTTTCGGGTCGTTTCTGTTTGGAAGACCCAAAGCACCTTCAGGTCTTGAAATCTGGTACATCTACGCTATCTGGCTTGGTATTGTTGCGTTGCTGTATCCGATGTGCAAGTGGTATGCCAGCTACAAGGCAGAGCATAAAGAAAACAAGTGGTTAAGATATCTCTGATTTTTTAATACAGGCCCGGTTTTCGGGCCTTTTTTAATTCAATACCCTGATGCCGTAGCTTTCATAGCGCTTCGTTAGTTCTGCGTCTGCCTCTTTATCGGTTATCAGATACTGCGCCATAGTTAATGGTGCAAAAGGCAGGTACTTATCTTTTTCTAATTTGGTAGAATCGCACAAAAGAAAAGTTTCCCGGCTGTATCTGGCCAGGGTGGTTGATATTTCTGCTTCTTTCTCGCTGGAAGCGCTCAGCCCTGTGGCTAATGAAATACCATCTACGCCTATAAATGCCTTATCGGCCCGGTATCTTGCAAAATGCTCAATTGCAATAGTGCCGTGGCTTGCCTGCCGTTCCATATCAATTTCACCACCCGCAAAATTCAAACTTACTGCCGAATTGAGCAGTGCATTAACAACAGGTATAGAATTAGTAACAACCTTTATATTCATGTTTCTGATAAACGGACATAACCTGTAAACAGTACTGCCGCAGTCAAGAAACAACACGTCTCCTTCTTGTATAAATGAAGCCGCTATCTGGCAGATATGGTCTTTCTGTTCGCTTCTCGTGGCCGATTTATTAATAAAGCTTACCGGGTCTTTGGCCAGACTAATTTTCATAGCCCCACCGTGTGTACGGTAGATTAACCCTTTTTCGGCAAGTGCGGCCAGATCACGGCGAACGGTTATTTCTGAGGTATTCAAAAGAACAGCCAGCTCTTTTACGTCAGCCGAGCCAGATTCTTCTACTTTTTCTAAAATAATATGTTTTCGTTCTTGAAAATTCATACTTAATTTTTACATTTGTTCAAAAATAATCAAAATAAATCACAAACAATCAAAATGAATCCTAAAGTTAGAAATCTGAGTACCGAGGTCTTGTCAGATAACTGGTATATTCTTCGCAAAGTAACATTTGAATGGCAAAAGAAAAACGGAGAATGGCAAAAACAAAGCCGCGAAGCCTACGACAGAGGTAATGGCGCAACAATTTTGCTTTATAACAACACCAGCAAAACAGTCATACTTACTCGGCAGTTCAGGATACCTACCTACGTAAACGGAAACGAGAGCGGTATGCTTATTGAAGCATGTGCAGGCTTATTAGACAAAGATAATCCGGAAGATTGCATTAAACGCGAAACAGAAGAAGAAACCGGATACCACATTAACCAGGTACAAAAAGTATTTGAGGCCTATATGTCGCCGGGGTCTGTAACCGAAATCCTATATTTCTTTGTGGCCGAATACACCAAAGACCAGAAAGTAACCGAAGGTGGCGGGGTAACCGATGAAGAAGACATTGACGTGCTGGAACTAGACTTTAGCAAGGCAATGAAAATGGTGCAGAATGGTGAAATTAAGGACGGCAAAACCATTATGCTTCTGCAATATGCGCAAATCAACCAATTAATAAAGTATAATTGATATTCGTTAAAACTCAATTTTGTTTATTTCGAGGTTATTCATACACTTAAAGTGGCCTTTAGGGCATTTACTATACCCTATTTTTGAGCAGGGTCTGCATGGCAGGCCCTTGTTTTCAATAATACTGAATTGTGTCTGATACGGATACATGCCAAATTCAGGTACTGTATTGCCCCAGATAGAAACTATTCTTTTCTTTAGTGCCGATGCTATATGCATAAGGCCGGTATCATGGCTTATTACGTATTCAGCCTGTTGCAATATAGAGGCCGACTGGTTTAGATTATATTTACCGCAGGCGTTATAGACCTTGTTACCTATTGCATTGGCTATTATGTCGCCGTTGGGTTCATCTTCTTTACCACCCAGCAGCACAATTTTTTTATCTATTTTACTGCACAATTCAATAATTTTTTCGGTAGGTAGTTTTTTTGTAAAATGCTGCCCGCCTATGGCATAGGCAACAAATGAAGGTGCATCACTAATAACCTGAGATAGATTTACTGTGTGTTGTTCGGGTATAAAGTAATCAAGGCCTTTGTTGTCGTTTATTACACCCAGGCTTTCAACGGTTTTCAGGTTTCGGTCTACAATATGCACATTTGGCATACGGTTGATTTTTAGATTAACCAGCAGCCATTTTTCAAAATTCAGCTTGTTATAGCTAAGCGAAGGTTTTCCTAACCGAAACTTGATAACCGATGTACGCAGGTTATTATGCAGGTCTATTACATAATGGTAGTTCTCTGCTTTCAGGGTTTCCACAAAATTATTCAGCGGGCCATCAAGCAGAAAATACTTATCTATATACGGATTATTCTCAACCAGCACCTTAAATTGCTTTTTGGTAGCAAAATGTACCTCAGCATCGGGGTATTGCCGTTTCAGGCACCGCACAACGGGTGTGGTGAGTATAATGTCTCCGATGGAAGAAAACCGTAAGATTAAAAACTTAGTTTTCACTCTTTATAATTTAAATCAATGTATTGGCCGTTTACTTTTTTGTATTTCCAGCGTTTATGAGACCACATCCAGGGCGATGGGTCCGCCTTTATGTCCCGCTCCAGCTTTTGCGCGTGTGCTGCAATAATATCACCTTTTGGCAATGTGTTGGGGGCATCGCTAATCATATCAAAAACAGCCTTGTATTGGCCTCTGCCTACTCTTTTTATACAGCCATAAACCACCGGAATGTTGAATCGACGTGCAAATATTTCAGTACCAATAAAAAATGAAGTTTCCTGATTCAGAAACATTGTCCAGAATGCTCTGTCTGGCGGAGCAGACTGGTCATTGGCAAGCAGCAGAAGAAAAGGGTCTTTTTCTGCTTTTGTGATTTTTTTTGATGCTTCTTCCATCGATATCATTTCAACCCCGTATTTCGACCTGAAATTGAGAAACATCCGGTCAAAATAAGTGTTGTGCTGTACTCTGTAAACCGTTTTTATTTTAAACGGAAGCAGAAATGGCAACACCTGGTTTACCCACTCATGGTTGCCGTAATGACCCGTTGAAACGATGCAATTTTGCCCGTTTTTATAGAGCTCCAATACTACTTCCGGGTTTTCAATACTTACTCTTTCCAGCAGCGCCTCTTTTGATATAGTAAGGCACTTGAACATCTCCAGAAAAAAATCAACAATATACTTATAGAAGTCTTTTTCAATTGCCCGCAATTCAGCTTCACTTTTTTCAGGAAAACTGTTTTTCAGGTTCGCTCTTACTACTTTTTTCCGGTAACCAATTACATAATAGATTATCAGGTAGCAAAAATCAGAAAGCAGATACAACAGCGGAAAAGGTAAAACTGAAATAAAGTATAGAAAAGGTAACGAAATATAATAACCAACTGCCTGCATTAGTTCTGATTAAAATTTGACAAAAAATTCCTGTATTCTTCAATTGTGTCAAGGTCAAATTTACCTTGCGGAAAATCTATGGTAGCGGTTTTATCCTGATGTGCCATTATCACTTTTTTGGCTCCGGTGTCTCCTTTCAGCTCAAGTAAATCGTTAAACATAATTCTTTTAAAAAGAACAGGTATCCCCAGCTGCCCATCATAACGGCAAGCCACTATGTCTGGGGTTTCGTTTGTGGTGCTCATGTTTTCCTGTGCTTTCTTAATCAGGTGTTCTATCAGCTCAACAGATACGTAAGGCATATCTACTGTAAGAAAAATAACGGCTTCCAGGTCTTTAAATGTCATGTAGGCACCAACCAGCCCCATCTTTAACGAACTGGCCATGCCATCCTGCCAGTTTGAGTTATCAATCAGGGTAACAGGCATACGCTCCAGTTCTTTACGCACCAACGCTTTATTAGCCCCCAGCACTACCACAATCGGATAACAGGGTGTATCCATGGCCATTTCCGCTACACGCTTCATAAGTGATTGCCCCTCTACATGCAACAGTTGTTTGGGGGCGCCCATGCGGGTAGACCCCCCTGCTGCTAAAATAACTATACTTACGTTCATTTACTCTACTTAAAGTGACTTACAAGCACTGTTTTAGATTATATAACCCCAGAGCCTCTGCACGGTTTACACACCCAATTATTAGGTGCTGCACCCGGTACATGAAAGCAACCATTATGGTGGTTATAAAATTTACTTAAATTAAAAATTTTCAATATCAATGAGCTTCCAGCCAATTGCTACCTACGCCCATGCCTGTTTCCATCTTTACAGGTAACGGAATTGCAGTACACATGAGTTCATTTACTTTCTGTTTCAGGTAATCTACCTCACTTTTAAGGGCATCAAAAACCAACTCATCGTGTACCTGTAATATCATTTTCGACTGCAACTTTTCTTTTTTCATAAAGTCATGAATATTAATCATGGCAACCTTTATCATATCTGCTGCTGAACCCTGAATGGGCGCGTTAATGGCGTTTCGCTCAGCAAAGCCCCTGTCTACCTGATTCTGAGAATTAATATCTCTCAGATACCTGCGGCGGCCCATAATGGTTTCAACATATTTGGTTTCGCGGGCTTTATTGATGGCATTGTCCATAAAGGTTTTAATCTTCGGAAATTCAACCCAGTAGGCATCAATTATGTCTTTGGCTTCACCTCTCGGAATCCCCAGGCGCTGTGCTAATCCAAAGGCCGAAATACCATAAATAATACCGAAGTTTACCATTTTGGCTTTCCGGCGCATATCAGAGGTTACCTGGTCTAAAGCTACCTTAAACACTTTTGAAGCCGTAGTTGAGTGAATATCAATACCCAGGTTGAAGGCATTAAGCATACTGTCGTCTTCACTGAATGCAGCCATGATACGCAATTCAATCTGCGAGTAATCGGCAGAAAGTATCACATGGTTTTCGTCTCTTGGTATAAATGCCTTTCTGATTTCACGGCCACGCACCGTGCGAATCGGTATATTCTGCAAGTTCGGGTTAGTTGAACTCAAACGACCCGTAGCAGCTACAGCCTGATTATAGGAAGTATGTATTCTTCCTGTTTTCTTCGATATCAGTGCAGGCAGGGCATCTACATAAGTACTTTTTAGTTTTACCAACTCACGGAAATCCAGAATCTTTCTTACAATTTCATGTTCGCTTTCCAGCTTAGACAGCACGTCTTCACCGGTTGCATATTGCCCTGTTTTGGTTTTCTTGGCGTTTTTGTCCAGTTTCAGTTTTTCAAACAGAATCTCGCCTAATTGTTTCGGCGACGCCACATTAAATTCTCCACCGGCCAGCTTAAAAATATTCCCCTGAATTTCCTGAATATCAGTATCAAGCACGCGCGACATTTCGTGCAGTGTCTCCATGCTTACCCTCACCCCTGCCATTTCCATATCGGCCAAAACCGTTACCAGAGGCATTTCAACATTGGCCATTAGTTTTTCCTGCTGGAGGCTCGTATTCAGCCTTGGCGCTAATACCTGTTTCAGTTGCAAGGTTACATCTGCATCTTCGGCGGCATATTCTTTTATTTTCTCTGGTTCGGCCTGGCGCATAGATAGCTGCGTCTTGCCTTTTTTACCAATCAGGGTTTCAATAGAAACCGGTTCATAGTTCAGATAAACATTGGCCAGGTAATCCATACCATGCCTTTGCTCAGGCTCAATAATATAATGGGCCAGCATGGTATCATACAGTTTGCCTTTTACTTCAATGCCATAATTTTGCAGAATCATCAAATCATACTTAATGTTCTGGCCAATTTTCATAATGGCTTCGTTCTCAAAAACCTCTTTAAATTCCTGCAAAATGGCTAATGCCTCTTCCTGGTTTTCAGGCATAGGTATATAATAGGCCTCTCCTTTTCTGTAGGCAAAAGACATACCTACTATTTCGGCATCAATGGCATCTACCGAGGTAGTTTCGGTATCAAAACAGAATTCATCCTGCTGCGATAAATAATAAATGAGGCTTTTACGGAGTTCTGGCGTATCAATCAGATGATAATCATGCACAACTGTTTCAATGGTATCTTTATTAGAAGCGTAATGCGCCGCAAAGCCCTCTTCATGCTCTTCCGGAAAAAGATTTCCAGCCGGCGCCGACTCAAACAAGGATATCTGCTCGCCTGACTTGGCAACAATGGCCGATTTTTTGCCGGCATCTGCACTGCTTGTTGCTTTGGGTGCTGGTGCTGCTCCGGGTTCGTCTGGCAAAAGCCGCTTTCTTAAGGTTCTGAACTCAAGCTCATCAAGCAACGGCGAAAGTAACTCTACGTGGGGCGGCATAATTTTCAGTCTGTCGGCCTCAAACTCTATGGGTACGTTCAGTTCTATTTTAGCCAGTTCTTTAGAAAGCAAGGCTATTTCTTTATTATTCCTTACCGACTCACCCAGTTTTCCTGTCAGCCGGTCGCTATTAGCAAGCAGGTTCTCAATAGTGCCGTATTCTGCTACCAGTTTGGCGGCAGTTTTTTCGCCAACTCCAGGCACACCGGGTATGTTATCAACAGCATCGCCCATCAGGCCAAGTATATCCACCACCTGGTCTACATTTTTTATGTTCCAGCGGGTGCATACCTCATTGGGCCCCATTATCTCAACATCCTTACCCAGAATAGCAGGCTTATACAAGTAAATGTGTTCTTCTACCAACTGCCCGTAGTCTTTGTCGGGCGTCATCATGTAAACTTCAAAACCATCTCTTGCTGCTTTTTTGGCTAAAGTACCAATAATATCGTCAGCTTCGTAGCCTGGTAACATCAGGGTGGGTATATCCATTGCTTCTACCAGTTTTTTTACATAAGGTATGGCTACAGTAATATCTTCGGGTTGTTCCTGCCGGTTAGCTTTGTACTCAGGGTACATTGTATTTCTGAAAGTGCCACCGGGCAAATCAAAAGCCACGCCTATATGTGTAGGTTTTTCTTTCTGAATCACCTCCAGCAACGAATTGGCAAAGCCAAAAACACAGCTGGTGTTCAATCCCCTTGAGGTAATTCTTGGTGCTTTCAGAAATGCAAAATGGGCCCTGTAAATAAGGGCCATCGCATCAAGAAGAAATAGTTTTTTGTCCGGCATTACTTAAATTGTCTAAAAAATTGTTGCAAAAACCTTTTCTAAGTCAGATTTTTGTCGAAAATAGAAATAAGGTTCAAATATTCGTCTTTTTTATAATTATGTCTCAACTATGAAGAAATCTTTTTTGACTGGAATTTTAATCATAGTTTATTTAGGAGTATTTGGGCAACAAAAACCAACTGCCAAATCCACAACAACTGGCAAGCAAGTACCGGCCGTTAAAAAAGCTAACCCTCCTAAAACAACTGCAAATGTAAAGCCTGCAACTGTAAATACACAACAGGAAGAAGAAATTGAAGAAATTGACGACGCATCGGCCGCAGATTCGGCAAATGTAGGTTCAACTTTCAGAAAGAAGGAGCCGCAACGTAAATACAATTACGAAACCTCTGACCTGATGGTGCATTGGCATGAGCTCATTTTTGATTTAATTGAACAAACCCAGGGCTACAGCCCAAATGTAGCCGCACGAAACACCGCTTACATTAATATTGCGGCTTACGAGGCAATTTTACCAGCCTACACCGACAATTTTTCGTTATCGGGTCAGTTACAGGATTTCAAAAAGCCCGACAGCCTATTTATAGACAGCACCGATTTCAACGCCCCTCTGGCTGCTTCAACAGCCATGTTTACCATGGTCGACAAAATGTTTGTGTCGTCTCCATTTATCTGGATGGAAAAAGTTTATGCCCTTAAAGATTCAATCAATAGTTATTTTTCAAAAAAATTACCAGCCGAAACCGTTGAGAAATCGCAAAAATATGGGGTAAAAATTGCCAATTGGGTTTATAATTATTCCATGACAGACGGTGGGCATAATACATTTATGCGCACTTATGACATGAACTATAAATTGCCTGTTTGTACCTCATGTTTTGAAATAAACCGTGTGGCCGACCTCGAAAACACAGGCCCGCTGCATCCGTACTGGGGAAAAAACCGCACTTTTCTGCTCGAAAACCAGAATGGCGTAGATATAAAGCCGAAGGTTGAGTTTTCTATTTACCCCAGCTCTCAGTTTTATAAGATGGCTATGGAGGTCTACAATATTTCAAAAGAAGTAAAACCCAACAGTAAGAAACTACAGATCGCCAATTTCTGGGACGACGCCGCCGCATTTACTTACTCGGCACCAGGGCACTCCATTTCTATTCTTACACAGGTATTAAAGCAAAATCCGAAAAGCCTTGATATAGCCGCCGAGCTTTACAGTAACCTGACAATTGGCCTGAACGATACTTTTATTGCCTGCTGGAAAACCAAATATGAGCAGAATTTTATCAGGCCTATTGCGTATATCAAACGCTATATTGACAGCAAGTGGGAACCAGCCCTGCTTACCCCGCCATTCCCGGAGTTTCCGTCGGGGCATTCTGCGCAATCGGCAACGATGGCCACTATTCTTACCGAAAAAATGGGCGACAACCATAGTTTTATTGATTACTCAAAGTATTTTGTAGGTGCACCCCGCAAATTCAGTTCTTTCTGGGAAGCAGCCAACGAATGCAGTATATCAAGGGTTTATGGAGGTATCCATTTCAGAGACGGTATAGAACAGGGTGCCGCAATGGGGAAAATGATTGGTAAAAATACCTTACGCCTCCAATATAAAAAGTAGCTATTTGTTTTTAAGAGACTCTGTCTAAAATTTACTGATAAACTCAAAACCAGATTGATATGAAAAAAACAGGGGTATATTTTCTATGCGTTATGCTGTTTGGCAATGTGGCATTGGCGCAGAACTTCACTTTAAAAAGCAATGACCTGGGTGGGCAAGCCACCATCAAAGAGTTTTATAATAGTTTTGGTTGTTCCGGTCAGAACATCTCTCCTCAATTATCCTGGACAGGTATTCCCAAAGGCACTCAAAGTTTTGCGGTTACCATGTATGATAAGGATGCCCCGACAGGCAGTGGTTTCTGGCATTGGGTGATATTCAATATTCCGGCAAACGTTACGGAACTGAAGGCCGGTGCGGGCGATATAAACAAATTTATTGCTCCAAAAGAGGCTATCCAGAGCATTACTGATTATGGTACAAACGGATACGGCGGCCCATGCCCTCCTCCGGGCGCCCCGCACCAATACCTCATTACAGTTTATGCTTTGAAAACAAAGCTTGATTTAGATAAAAATGCAAGCCCGGCCATAGTAGGTTTTAACCTTCATGCCAATGCTTTAGCTATAGCCTCTATTGTGATGTACGGGCAACGTTTTAAGTATGGGCAATAGTTGAACCTTAAAGTAGATTTTCTTTAGCCCCATCCCTTTAGAAGGGAAGGGGCATATTTAGGTTTCATGGAATATCCATATACTTATGGGTTTGCAGGCTCACTCTCCATTTGGGGTTTGCTTTTACATAATCAATAATCAGCGGTAGCATTTCCTCATGCCTGCTCCATTCAGGTTGTAATAGCAAAATACAGTTTTCATTCATCAATGCCGCGTATTTCTCTGCAAAGGCAAAATCACTCTTGTTGTAAACGATTACTTTCAGTTCATTGGCCTGCTTATAGATGCTTTCATGTGGTGTTTTAAATTTCTTGGGCGAGAAACACACCCAGTCCCAATGCCCGCTCATTTCATATACGCCAGACGTTTCAATATTGGTTTTAAAACCGGCTTTTTGCAGTGAAGCCGTTAATTCATCAAGGTTATACATCAATGGTTCGCCACCTGTAATTACTGCCATTCTGCCTGTATAGGCCAAAGCGCCCTCAACAATTTCATCCACAGTAAATTGCGGATGAATGGAGGCATCCCACGACTCCTTCACATCGCACCATACACAGCCAACATCACAACCTCCTAACCTTATAAAATAGGCAGCTTTGCCAGCATGGTATCCTTCTCCCTGAAGGGTATAAAAAGATTCCATCACCGGCAGTTTAATTAATTCTGAAACCATTCAAGTATTTTTTTTGCAAAATTATCAATAATCCGGCATTAATGCGCAATCATGGCCGCAGCTTGCATACAATCTTGATTTTTTAGAACAATGCATCATTAAATCACAAATTAAGGGTGTGTTTTTGGTATTTATCAGTCTATATCAGCGATTTTTCAATTTCTGATAAATTTTTCAACCTTTCTTGCATAAAACTCGTTATATTCATGGTTAGATTTGCGTCAAAAAACAGAACATAAATAGATGTCTGAGTCTGAAAAAAAATATTGTGATTCGTTAACCGAATACACCCGTAGAAAAACCGTACAGGTAAAAATAGGTGATTTATGGCTGGGGTCTGACTACCCGATCAGGGTGCAGTCAATGACCACCATTGACACTATGGATACAACAGGGTCGGTAGAACAGTCAATCAGAATGATTGAAAGCGGTTGCGAGCTGATTAGAATTACTGCACCCAGCGTAAAAGAAGCACAGAATCTTGAAAATATTAAAAATGAGCTACGCCGCAGGGGTTATACTACTCCTTTAGTAGCTGATATTCATTTTACACCCAATGCAGCCGAACTGGCCGCAAGAATTGTTGAAAAAGTAAGAATAAACCCGGGCAACTACGCTGATAAAAAGCGTTTCGAGTTTATTGAGTATACCGAAGAAAATTATCAGGCCGAACTGGAGCGAATCAGAGACCGTTTTCTGCCTCTGATAAGAATTTGTAAAGAGTACGGCACTGCCATGCGTATTGGCACCAATCATGGCTCACTATCTGACAGGATTTTGAGCCGCTATGGTGATACCCCACTCGGAATGGTTGAATCTGCTCTGGAGTTTCTCAGAATCTGCGAAGACGAAAATTATTTCAATATCGTTATTTCGATGAAATCGTCTAACCCGCAGGTAATGGTTGAAGCCTACCGGTTACTGGTGCAAAGACTTGCCGCCGAAAACCTGAAACCTTATCCGTTGCACCTGGGTGTTACAGAAGCCGGTGAAGGCGAAGACGGCCGAATCAAATCGGCAATGGGTATTGGTACCTTGTTGGAAGACGGCCTCGGCGACACCGTGCGTGTAAGCTTAACAGAAGACCCTGAGTTTGAAGCGCCGGTAGCACGTGCATTGGTAGACCGCTATGCCCGTAGAAATGAAAAAGCGCAGCCCATAGCCCCAATCAATTCCATCCCCGTTAATCCTTACCAGTACCAAAGACGCGAAACGCTGGAGGTTGGCAATTTCGGAGGCTTGAACGTGCCGAGAGTAATTGCTGATTTTTCTGATACAATTGTTGAAAAGCACGAAGATTTAAAGCCAATAGGGCATTTTTATTTACCCTTGCCTGATAAATGGCGCATGAATGATATAGGTGCCGATTATATTTTTAGCGGCAAAACGCCTATTCCGTTTATGCTACCCAATGGCCTGAAAGAGATTCTGGATGCTGAAGCATGGAAGTTGCATGAAGACAAAGTCAATAAGTTTCCTTATTTTGATACCCCCAGTTTTGCCGATGCCATTGCTACAAACCAAATGCACCAGGCTATCAATTTTGTAAAAGTAACGCTGGCCGATTTAACACCGGCTTTTGCAGAAATAATAAAACAGCATCCTACTCTAGTGTTGGTGGTTGAAACAGCCAATGAGGCGGCCATGCCAGAACTACGTAAGATATACTTTGAATTACTGAATGCCGGAATCAAAAACCCGGTTGTTTTGAAACGCAATTACAAAGGCCAGGCAGAAGTAGATGCCCAGTTATATGCCGCTACCGATTGCGGCGGGCTTTTGGTTGACGGCTTCGGTGATGGCATTCTTTTATCGTTCGATAACCCTGCTGCTGCCAATAGCACATCGTTTGGTATTCTGCAGGCGGCGCGTACACGGATGAGCAAAACAGAGTACATCAGTTGCCCGTCGTGCGGTCGTACACTGTTTGATTTGCAGGAAACCACCGCCTTGATACGCAAACATACCGACCACCTGAAAGGCGTTAAAATTGGCATTATGGGTTGTATTGTAAACGGGCCCGGAGAAATGGCCGACGCCGATTATGGCTATGTAGGCATAGGCAAAGACAAAATTGCGCTGTATCGCGGGCAAAACGTGGTGAAGAAGTCGGTACATGCCGACAACGCAGTCAATGAATTAATAGAACTAATTAAAGAAGATGGTCGCTGGTTAGAGCCTGAAGTATTAGAAATGGAGCTGCTGAACGACTGACAATTATAGAACCATGATGAATAAAATCAAACATTATCTGGCTATCGGGCCTGTATTTGCTTACTTTCTAAGGGTTTTCCGTAAAGACAAAGAAGGCAAATATCCGCATAGCTTCAATTTGAAAATGATGCACGGAATCAACAGAATTTCCATCATCATATTTCTTTTCTGTCTGGTGGTAATGGTTACCCGTTGCGCAACACGTTAAACCATGTGTTATGAATCTTGATTCGTTCAGAGAATTTTGTCTGGCAAAAAAAGGAGTTACTGAAGAAACACCCTTTGGGCCTGATGCGCTGGTATTTAAAGTAATGGGCAAAATGTTTGCCTTGGTAGGTATTGACAACCATCCGCTGGTTATCAGCCTCAAAAATACACCTGAAAAGAATGAAGAGCTCAGGGCAGAATATGACGGCATTACAGGGGCGTTTCACATGAATAAAAAACATTGGAACAGCGTAATAGCCGATTCACGTATAAAAGACCCGGTTTTGAAAGAACTGATAACGGAGTCTTACGACCTGGTTGTTAAAAGTTTACCCAAAAAAACGCAGGAAGAACTCAAAAAAGAATAATCTCATGGAGGCTTTGCTGATTGGCATACCGTTTATGATATTTATCTATCTGAGAATCAGACTAGGTCAGGATGTTACGCCCCAGGAGTATGACGAAATCCTGTTCAAAGAAGGCGTAGTGTATTACAATAATGCCGACTATCTGGCGGCTTTCAGGTACTTCAACCTTGCGGTGCTCAACTATCCCAAATCTTCAACTGCTTATTTATTCAGAGGCAAATGTCATTATTATTTTGAGAACTGGGAAGCCGCTCTGGCCGACTTTGAAAAATCTATAAGGATAGATAATGCACTGGCCGAAACTTTCCGTTGGAAAGCCCTGTGCCATTATCATCTTGAAGACTATAAAATGTCGCTTTTTGAACTTAAACGCGCTTCAAGAATGTATCTGGATAAAAACCCGGAAGTAATGAGAATGATTGGCGAGCTGGAGTTCAGAACGGCAGATTTTGAAAGTGCAGAAAAAAGTTTTAAAATAGCTGCCCGGTTGGGTGATAACCAATCTACTCAATTGTTAAAAACGCTTTTTTTTGAACATAGTAAAAAAGCATCAAGTTGAATCAAAGAAATGAATGAAAATCAGTATCTGTTTGTGTATGGTACTCTTTTGAGCGAGTACGGAAACATTGAATCGCACGATTGGATAAATCAGTATGCCGAACCTTTGGGTAAGGCAGCAATGGAGGGCAAAATGTATATGGTAGACTACTACCCGGGTATAATACCTTGCCCCAGCGGAGAAAAATACTTTGTAAAAGGAGAACTCTACCAATTGAAAGAACCTGACAAGCTGTTTTCTCTCTTAGACAAATACGAAGAGTACTACCCGATGGACCCTGACCACTCTGAATACGTAAGAAAAAAAGCCAGGGTAATACTGAAAAGCAATCAGCAGGAATACGAAGCCTGGGTGTATTATTTCAATCAGTCGGTTGAAGACCTTGAATTTATGCCCAAGGGAGATTTCATAAACGAATACCATAAATAGCGGCTGAATTACCGCCTCAGAAAAACACAAAGTTGGCAGATAAACCCTGCCAACTTTTTTTGTATTTTTTCAACAATAACTATTATAAAAACACTTATTTTAATAAATAAGGCAACCTTTGGCAGAGCGGCTGCGTTTTATCTTATAGATTAGTGAATTCACCAAGATATGAAATGAAAAGACTTTACTTGTTGGTCTTATACCTTGCATCCACCATTGCTGCTGCTCAAAATTCTTACACTATTAAAGGCAAAGTAACAGACTTTGTTACGCATGACCCTGTACCGTTTGCCTCTATCAGCTTAAAAAATACCACCATCGGCAAAAACACCGATTTTGAAGGTAATTTTGTTCTCATACTTCCGGCACTCAATTCAGACTCCCTGCTTGTAAGCTGTATGGGCTATGCCAGTAAAACCGTTTTTATACGGCGCGACTCCCTGACCCAAACGGTCAATATCCAATTAAAACCAACCGAGATTCTGTTGCATGAAATCACCGTTCATGCCGGAGAAAACCCCGCCTGGGCTATTATCAGGAAGGCAGTAGCTGCCAAATCAGAAAACAATTTCAAGAAATTAAGCGCCTTTGATTACAAAAGCTATAATAAAATTGAGGTTGATATCAATAACATTACAGATAAGCTCAGAAAACGAAAACTGGCGCAAAAAGTAAACAAAGCCATTGAAGAACTGGGTACACTAACTGACGACGAAGGTAAGGCACTGGTGCCGACGTTTATATCTGAATCGGTATCGCATTATTATTTCAGAAACGACCCCCGGTTATCGAAGGAAATAATAGAAAAGACCAACATTAAAGGCATTGGCGTTACTGATGGCAGCCTTACGTCGCAGTTGATAGGTTCTACATTTCAGCAATATAATTTTTATGTCAATCAGGTTGATATCCTGAACAAAACATTTGCCTCTCCTATTGCCGACGACTGGCGCCTGGTATATGATTATTACCTGGCAGACAGCACCTACCTGGGCGACGATTTCTGCTACCGAATTGAGTTTACACCCAAAAGAAAGCAGGATTTAGCCTTTGCTGGCACCATGTGGATACATAAAGGCACCTGGGGAATTGTGCAGATAGACGCGGCCATCTCAAAAGATGCCAACCTTAATTTTGTAGAAAGAATTAAAATTCAGCAGGAACTTGAACCCGTAGATAATATCTGGATGCCCGTTAAAAACCGGATTCTGGTTGATGTCTCTGAAGTTACCAAAGGTTCGGCCGGGCTTTTGCTCAAGTTTACCAACTATAACGAAGATATTGTTATAAACCGCCCCAAAGATGTAAAGTTCTACGCAAGCGGTATTGAGATATCGCCAGACTACCGCGAGACCGACAATAAATACTGGCAGTCGGTACGGCCGGAACCATTTACAAGAGACGAACAACTGGCCTATACCATGATAGACACCATCAAGACTATACCGGCCATTAAAAACTATACAGAAATAGCCAAGATTCTTACCAGTGGCTATACCCGCTTGTTTCCAGGCATTGAGTTGGGCTCATTGGTTTACACAGGCGCCATAAACGATGTTGAAGGCGTGCGCCTCAGGCTGGGTTTAAGAACCAATTATGAGTTCAGCAGAAAATGGGTGCTGGAAGGTTACCTTGCTTATGGCACAAAAGATGAAGAATGGAAAATGAGCGGAGAAGTAACCCGTATTTTTTCAAGAAAGCCATGGACAACCATGAGCATGAAGGTTTCTCATGATATTGAGCAGGTAGGCTTGCGCAAGGAAGACCTGGGGTTGGGCCCTATTTTTTCGGCCTACATGCGTTTCTTCACTTTGAACAGACCGTATTATGAAAACGAAAACAGAATACAGTTTCAGCGAGAAGTATCAAAGGGTGTGTTTACCTCGTTTGGAGTAAGAACCCGGAGTTTCGACCCCCTCTATAATTTTCAGTACAGAAGTTTACCACACATGGGCGACACCTCGCCTCTTACCACGCGCTTTAACACATCAGAGCTGTTGTCTGAAATAACTTTTGCGCGTGACGAACTGGCTGTTATTAACGATAACGAAAGGCTCAGCTTTGGCACGGTTAAGTCTCCTACCATTACCTTCAAATATACACTTGGCGCCAAGAATATTCTGAATAGTGATTTTAATTACCATAACCTGATGGCCAAGTTCAGCCATACGCTTAATCTCGGATATTTTGGTAAGACCTACTACAGAGCAGAGGCAGGGGCCATATTTGGTACCGTTCCTTACCCATTGCTGAAAAGCCATCTCGGTAACGAATCCATTTTTATTGTCAGCAACTCTTTCAACCTCATGAATATCTTTGAGTTTGTCAGTGACCGCTACGCCACCGTTCGATACAATCATGACTTTGAGGGCTTGCTATTTAACCGTTTTCCGCTCATTAAAAAATGGAAATGGAGAACCTTTACCACCGGAAAATTTTTATGGGGTACATTAAGCGATAAAAACTATTCAATTACGCCCCCCAATTCTGATGCCGGCTTCAGAAATTTCTCAGGGCTGGGCAAAGCTCCCTATATTGAATTAGGCTATGGAGTAAGCAATATTTTTAAGTTTTTCAGGGTTGAAGCCATGCACCGCCTTACCTACCTTGACAAGCCGGATGTACAGCGTTTTGGGGTTAAGGTTTCTGCCGAAATAACACTTTAAGCATTGTATTCTATTTTCAGGAAATTACCCAAAAGAAAAAGGTTTGTTCAATCAATTGCTGAACAAACCTTTTTTTGATTTAGTATTAAGCCAGGTATTATCTGATATACAGCAACTCTCTGTATTTCACCAGTGGCCAGTCTTCATCGTCTATCAGTAATTCAAGTTTATCAACATGATATCTGATTTCTTCAAAGAAATTCTTAATGTCGTTTCCGTAAAGTTTTGCTCTTTCTTCAATGTCGTCTATGGCATTGGCATGCTTGCGTGCTTCTGTCATCTCTTCTACTTTTTTAGATATTTCAGAAACCCGTAACGATATTTCCTTAATGATATTCAATACTGGCTCGGCCTCTTTGTTGAGATCCATATCGCGCAACGCCTTGGCGGTTTGCACCATCTTGCCCTGATAGTTAACAGCCGTAGAAACTACGTGATTCATTGCCAGATCGCCGATAAGGCGAGATTCAATCTGAATTTTCTTGATATAATTCTCCAGTTCTATCTCATAGCGGGCATGAATTTCGCGCTCTGTCAGCACGCCGAGTTTTTCAAATACTGCAATAAACTCAGGTTTCAGATAGGCTTTCAGCGCTTCTGGAGCACTGGCAACGTTAGACAAGCCCCTTCTGGCCGCTTCGTCTTTCCACTCGTCAGAATAACCGTTTCCTTCAAACAATATCTTCTTTGACTCCTTAATATATCCTTTCAGAATCTTTACAATTACTTCTTCTTTTTTACCTTCATGCTCGGTCATTTCCGCATCAAAATCCTGGCGGAATTTTATCAGCTGATTAGCCACAATGGTATTCAGCACCATCATCGGCTGGGCTGAGTTGGCAGAACTACCCACAGCGCGGTATTCGAACTTATTACCGGTAAATGCAAACGGCGAAGTACGGTTTCTATCGGTATTATCAAGCAAAATAGACGGAATACGATTTAAACCCAGTTTAATATACGCGTTTTCACCTTTCTCAATAGAAACTATTTCTTTGTTTTCAATGTCTTCCAGTACCTTAATCATTTCTGAACCAAGGAAGATAGAAACAATGGCCGGAGGCGCCTCATTAGCACCCAGGCGGTGTTCGTTGCCTGCGGTGGCAATACTTGCTCTCAGCAAATCGGCATTGTCGTGAACGGCTTTTATTACGTTTATCAAGAACGTTACAAAACGTAAGCTCTCTTTAGGTTTGGTACTTGGGCCTAAAAGGTTTACGCCGGTATCTGTACCCATCGACCAGTTGTTGTGCTTACCGCTACCGTTAATACCAGCAAATGGTTTTTCATGAAACAAAACTTCGAAGTGGTGTTTTTTAGCTACTTTACGCATCACATCCATTAACAGAATGTTGTGGTCGCAGGCAAGATTTACTTCTTCAAAAGTCGGGGCTACTTCAAACTGAGCCGGGGCTACCTCGTTATGACGCGTTCTAACCGGAATACCCAGTTTCAGACACTCAAATTCAAAGTCAACCATAAAGGCATTAACTCTTGGGGCAATACTGCCAAAGTAGTGGTCTTCCAGCTGCTGGCCTTTTGCCGGGGCATGGCCAAAAACAGTTCTACCGGCCATCATCAGGTCAGGTCTGGCATTGAATAAGGCCTTATCCACGAGAAAATACTCCTGTTCTGCTCCTAATGTAGCTGATACTTTCTCAACATGACGGTCAAAAATAGTGGCTACTTCGGTAGCTGCTTTGTCGAGCACCGATAGAGACTTTAACAACGGCGATTTGGAATCAAGCAGCTCACCTGTGTACGAAACAAAAATAGAAGGTACACAAAGCGTACCTGTGCCGGCGTCGTTGTAAATAATAAATGCCGGAGAGGTTGGGTCCCAGGCGGTATAACCACGCGCCTCAAAAGTGGCCCTGATACCCCCGCTCGGAAACGAAGAGGCATCTGGTTCTTGCTGCACCAATGAGCTGCCTTTGAATTTCTCCAGGGCTTTGCCATCAAAATTAATGTCAAAAAAAGCATCATGTTTTTCGGCAGAGCCACCCGTTAAAGGTTGAAACCAGTGCGTATAGTGTGTGGCACCTTTTGAAACGGCCCACGATTTCATGGCAGACGCCACCTCGTCAGCTATCTCACGATCAATTCTTTCACCACTCTTAATGGCAGTTGTTACTTTGGTATATGCCTCCGGCGACAACATGGCGCGCATCACGTCATCATTAAAGATATTTGCGCCATAGTATTCTGTTACTTTGCCAGCAGGTATGTCTACTTTAATAGTTTGGCGGGTTTGGGCTTCATCTACCGCCTTAAATCTTAATCTTGCCATTTTTTATTAGTAGTTTTGTTGAGATGTCCTATATTTGGGGTTAAAAATAGAGAAAGTACATCGATTAAAAAAGCATTTATAACTTTTGATCAATAAGTGATATTTCTTTATTAAAAACAAGTCTGCCAGCCTCAATTATTGGCTGCGCAAACTTTGACCAAAGCTTGAGCTAATTTTACTAAACCGATTCAATGAAAGAAAGATTACAATTTTTACTGATTTACTATGGGTTTTGGGTTATCTTCTTTCTGGTTGCAAGACTAATTTTTTTGGGTTATCATATTGAAGACACCAAACTGCTTACCTTGCAAACCGTATGGGGGATTTTCTGGAACGGTATAAGAATGGATTTTTCAATGGCGGGTTACCTGTCTGTTATTCCTTTTTTGCTGGTGGCATTCTCTAACTTCATTAAAAAAAGCAGGCTCGAAAACTGGATTTTCAGCTATACTTTTATAATGGTTCTTTTTGCCAATCTCATTGTTGTAATTGATCTTCAGGTTTTTAATACCTGGGGATACCACCTGGATGCCACCCCTTTGCGGTATCTGAAAACACCGCGCGAAGCCTGGGCATCGGTTAGTTCTTCTCCGCTCTTGCAGTTGTTTCTCAGCTTTCTGATACTGCTAACCGTTGCGTCATTAATTGTTTACAGAATCATAACGCGTAATATTGACAACTGGAATTACATAGACAATCTGCCTTTTATTCCGGTTGCAATTCTTGTTACCGGCTCGCTGATTATACCCATACGCGGCAGCCTGGGGGTATCGCCCATGAACCAGAGTACCGTTTATTTTTCAACTAATAATTTTGCCAATATTGCTGCGGTTAACCCCACCTGGAACTTCTTCAGCGCGCTGGTTAATGGTTCTATAGATAAGGTAAATTCTTATACCTACCTGCCTAAAGAAGAATTGAGCGACAAAATCAAGGAATTATATGTAAGCTCAAAAAAAGGGCAGAAAATTTTAAAACAGGGTATCAAAAAACCAAATGTACTGATTGTAATCTGGGAGAGTTTTACAAAAAAGGCAACCGGACATCAGATTAATGGTCTTGAAGTTACCCCCCGTTTCAATGCCCTGAAAAAAGAAGGCGTTTATTTTTCGAATATTTATGCCAGCGGCGACAGAACAGACAAAGGCATACCGGCTATTTTGAGTGGGTATCCGGCACAGCCAATTGCTTCTATCATTACAGAACCCAACAAATCGGCCAAGTTGCCGGTTTTAAGTAAAGATTTTGAGCAGAACGCCTACGCAACCGATTTTTATTATGGCGGAGAAATTGAATTTGCCAATATTAAGTCTTATCTCTATTCTTCTGATTTTCAGAAGATTGTGAGCAAGCAGGATTTTGATTCAAAATACTGGAACTCTAAATGGGGTGCACATGACGAAATCGTTTTTAACAAGTTTCTGGCCGACCATGCCACAGTGAATCAGCCGTTTTTCTCGACCATATTAACGCTGAGCAGCCATGAACCATTTGAAATTCCGATTGCCAACGCCTTTGAGGGTGATGATGAGCAAACAAAATTCATGAATGCGATGTATTATGCTGATCATTCGCTCGGTGACTTTATTGAAACGGCTAAAAAACAGCCCTGGTGGAATAACACCCTGGTTATTATCATAGCCGACCACGGCCACCGGATACCGCCAACTGGCAAAAAAGTTGATGATTTTAAAATACCGATGCTTTGGCTGGGTGGCGCTTTGGCTAAAACGGGCATTGAGGTTTCGTCGGTGGCATCGCAGATAGACATTTCAGCTACTTTGTTGCATCAGGTGGGTTTGAACGCCTATGCCTATAACTGGAGTAAGAATATTTTTGACCCCAAAGCAAGACCATGGGCGTTTTTCTCGTTTAATAATGGGTTTGGGTTTGTGCAACCAAAGAAAAACCTTATTTTCGACAACATCGGTAAGAAAATGATTGAGTCTGACGGAGACATTACCCCTCATGACCTTGAATTAGGCAAAGCGCTTATTCAGCGTACTTTTCAGGATTACCTAGATAAATAGCCATGAGCAAGATAGAAATTCCTGAGCACACCATATTTGTGTGCGACGGTAGTAAATGCGGTAAATACAGCAAAGAAATAAGGAAGGTTTTTAAAGAGAAAATCAAAGAAAACCATCTGAAAGCAGAAGTATTGCTTGTAAAGATGGACTGCTCTGATAATTGCGATTACGCGCCTGTGGTTAGTTTTCAGCCGGAAAACGCCTGGCATGGAGAAGTAACAGAGAAGAAAGCAGAGAAATTTTTTGGTAAATATATATTGGGTGAATAAAACCCGATAGGCTTCATTTCTCTCCGCATCGGCAGTATGACCCCACATGAGGGAGCGAACGCCGTGCGGAGAGATTTTTGTTTTACTACTTCCCGACAGTTGGGGAAGGTCGGGATGGAGCCTTACGAATTAATCTGCACCACCCTACGCATACGTTTGGCAGCCTCTATCATGTTTTTAAGGGCTTCTTCGGTTTCTTGCCAGCCTCTGGTTTTAAGGCCGCAGTCGGGGTTTACCCATAAGTTGCGGGCAGGTATTACTTCCAGGGCCTTATCGAGCAAGGAAACCATTTCTTCAACAGTCGGAATCCTCGGAGAATGTATGTCATAAACCCCCGGCCCTATTTCGTTCGGATATTTAAAGTCTGCAAAGGCCTTTAGTAATTCCATCTGAGAGCGCGACGTCTCAATGGTTATCACATCTGCATCCATAGCTGCAATAGATGAAATGATGTCGTTAAACTCAGAATAACACATGTGGGTATGAATCTGCGTTTCGTCTTTCACCCCGGCTGCGCTCAATCTGAAAGCATTCACCGCCCATTTCAGGTACTCGTCCCATTTCGATTTTCTGAGTGGCAAGCCTTCTCTGATAGCCGGCTCATCAATCTGTATCACCTTAATGCCTGCTTTTTCTAAGTCAACTACCTCATCTCTGATAGCAAGCGCAATCTGGAAAGCCGTTTGCGAGCGGGGTTGGTCGTCTCTCACAAATGACCACTGCAATATGGTAACCGGCCCGGTAAGCATGCCTTTCATTAAACATTTTGTTTTTGACTGTGCAATGGCCGACCAGCGGACTGTCATGGCTTGTGGGCGTTCTATGTCGCCGTAGATGACGGGTGGTTTTACACAGCGGCTACCATAGCTTTGTACCCATCCGTTTTGTGTAAATACGTAGCCCGTCAGTTGCTCACCGAAATATTCAACCATGTCGTTTCTTTCAAACTCACCGTGTACCAGCACATCAATGCCCAGGTCTTCCTGCCAGCTGATTGCTTTTTCAATCTCTTCTTCAATAAGTTTTTCATAGGTTTCGGGCGATATTTCTCCTTTTTTCAGGCTTACACGTAATTTTCGTATTTCTAAGGTCTGTGGGAATGACCCAATGGTGGTTGTAGGGAAAACCGGCAGGTTCAGAGCCTTCCATTGCAGCTTTTGTCTGATCTCAAAATTGCTTTCACGGTTAAAATCATGCGCATTTAATTTTCCCAATCGTTCTTTTACGAATGTTTTGTGAATTTTTGCAGATTCCCTGCGTTGTCTGATTACCTGCTGGTTTTCTGTCAGTGTGTCCAAATACGTATGGGTTGTTTCTGGCTCAGCCAGTTTGGCTAGGGTAGCCACCTCCCAGAGCTTTTGTCTCGCAAAGGCGAGCCAGTTTTTGATTTCAGCCGGGAGCGACTCCTCATCTTTTTCAAATGCAAGGTCGCAAGGCACATGTAATAATGAGCATGACGGGGCTACCGCCACCCTGTTTGCACCAAGTGTTTGCAAAGCCGTTTTTATAAGCGCTAAGGAAGCAGTAAAATTGTTTTTCCAGATATTCCGGCCATCCACTATTCCTAATGAAAGAATTTTTTCTGAGGCCCTGAACCCTTCATTGCTTAAAATGGCTTCTAGCTGCTGTGGCGCTCTAGCCAAATCAATATGCAGGGCATCAACAGGTAAAGAAAGCGTCAGCATCAAATTATTCCCCAGGTCTTCAAAATAAGTGGCAAGTAATAATTTTTGTTCAGGCAGGGCCTTCCTGATTACCTGATATGCCTTTGCAAAAGCTATCGTTTCTTCTTGGCTCAGGTCCATTACCAGATAAGGTTCATCAATCTGAATCCATTGTGCGCCTTTAGCATATAGTCCCTTCAATATTTCAAGATAAATCGGCAAAAGCGCATCCAACAGGTCTATTTTATTAAAACCCGCTTCTTTTTCTTTACCTAGTAACAAATAAGACACCGGCCCAATCAATACCGGCTTTGTTAAAAATCCCTGCTCTCTGGCTTCTTCAAACTCTTCTATGGCTTTCTTCGAGAAATTGCTGAACTGCTGATTTTTTACAAATTCTGGCACAATGTAATGGTAGTTGGTGTCAAACCACTTGGTCATTTCCATAGCGCTTATATCCATACCGTCTTTTTGCACACCCCTTGCCATAGCAAAATAGAGCTCCAGTTCATTCGTCTGCAAAGAATGGTATCGCGTGGGTATGGCCCCCACCATGAGCGACATATCCAGTACCTGGTCGTACAATGAAAAATCGTTAGACGGCACAAGCTCAATACCTGCTTCAGTTTGAATCAGCCAGTTTTTAAGCCTGATTTGTCGTCCGGTGTCCAACAATTCTTCTTTTGTGATTTTACCTGCCCAGAATGCCTCGCAGGCTTTTTTTAATTCGCGTTTGTTACCGATGCGCGGGTAACCCAGATTGTGAGTAAACATTTGATTGATTTGTTAAAGGTTATCATTACCCCGAACCCACCAATTCCCGTTTCAAGGCCGGGATTTTACAGAAAAAACAAAGCAATGCCATCCCAACCAATTATTAATGGCCGGAACATCCTTTTTTTGATTCCATAAAAACAATGCTTGACTAAAACCTTAATCGTGAAGGCCTAGCCATTTAGGTTAACGGCAAGTATCTGACTTTTAAACTGTTCTCCAAGGAACATTTAATTACAGTAGCACGTCTGTTCGTGATTCTCACACGATTCCTTCTTGGTTTTATTAAAGCAAGCCTCAATAAAAACCGTTAACCCGATTGAAAGGTATTGCGAAGACACTGCAAAAGTAAAATAAAACATCTGTTTTCAAAACAAAATTAAGATAATATGTCTATTATTAATTATAATATTAGATACAAACGCTATAATAATTGAAATAGTCAGATAAAATATTTTATTGCTGTACGCATAAAAACTAAAAAAGCACAGGCAATACCTGTGCTTCGTCTTACAGAAAACAAATTTTATTCTTCTGTGCCTATTTTTCCTATTTCTTTATCAACTACAAACAATCCGGTGCCGTCAGTACCAATCACATCAAACAGTTCAAGGGCACGGCGGGCGTTGGCTTCTTCTTCAATTTGTTCTTTTACAAACCATTGTAAGAAATTCTCAGTGGCGTAATCTTCGGCATTACGGCATTTGGTAACCAGTTTATTGATAGTATGCGTTACGTTAATCTCGCTTTGTAAGGCAGCTTCAAACACACTCTGGAAAGTCCCCCACTCTAATTGCGGCGTTTCAACGGCAGGGCTGATGGCTGTTCCGCCTACAGATGCTACGTAATGGAAAATTTTCAGCATGTGCTCGCGCTCTTCGTTCGACTGGCGATACAGGTATTCGGCGCTTTTAATGTAGCCATTGCGCTCACACCATGAGCCCATCGACAAATATTTGGCAGAAGCCTCAGCTTCCATTTTTATCTGCGCATTTAATGCGGTTTCAATTTCTTCTTTAAGAGACGTACGAAGTCTAACCAGGTCTTTCATAGTATAAATAATATTGTTTATTCAAATGTATGACAATATTACAATCAGAAAACCGTAATTGTTCAAATGAAAGCCCGAAAAGGTAAAATTTAGATATAATCTAAATATAGAGAAGATTAAACAACTTCATAATCGCCCAGCAATTCAATCAGAAATGAATTAACATATAAGGCAAACTTGGCACCAGACAATAACTCTCTCAGGTGGATAAGGTCACAAAGGTGTAGTGTAAATGTATGATTAGTATTAGGTGCCTCAATGATGTCGAAGTCGGCCTCGTCAGATAAATCGTATAGTTTATCTATAATATTAATGCTGTCAACCAGCCGTTTAAAATTTATAAAATTATGAATTTTAAATGCTGTGGTCATTCCTCCAAACTCAACAAAAATCCTGTTAGTCAGGTCACATTGCCAAACAATCCCTTTATTTGTTTTATGCAGCTCCGCTTTCATTCTTTCCGGCACGTTCAGTTTTTCCATTTCTTCAAAACTCTGATTGACTGTAAAAATATTACACTACAAAATTAGGTGCTGTTTAGAATAAATCCAAATAAAATTAAAACTATTTGGAACTGGTCTAAATAATTATTTTCTGTTTGTGCATACCTCTCAAAGTATTCTATTTTTTACCGCCAAAACCTCATAAAGTTGCGTTTCACCTGTGAGTATTTATACTTATTGCAGCCAAAGTATCTTCACTAGTGTTTCTTAGAAAAATGAAATCCGATAAAAATGCAATTTTGAAAAATATTAGTGCAATTTGAGGCCAATATTTATATTTTTTTTGTTATTTCGTCAAAAATAGGTTTCAAAAATGATTGATGTATCATTAAAATTAGTAGATTTACAACATAATCACACTCAAAGAATTATTATAAACCAAGGCAATCTTAATATTTCTATAATTAATTGCATTTTTTAAAGAAAATAAAATTTTTCACTAAAATAATTGCTGTTTAAAGAATCTTATATTGTTTTTTGCATTTATATTTGTAACATATTCTTTGATCAATAACCGATACATCTTAAAAAATTACAACAATGTCAGTAGCTAAATTAGAGTACATCTGGCTTGACGGTTACAAACCAACTCAAAGCCTTCGCAGCAAAACCAAAATAGAAAAGAATTTCAGTGGCAAATTGGAAGATTGTGATATGTGGTCTTTCGATGGCTCTTCTACTGAACAAGCTCCTGGTGGTTCGTCTGACTGTTTATTGAAACCCGTTTTCATTTGTCCTGACCCTGCTCGTCTGGGAACTGGTTATTTAGTAATGTGCGAAGTATTGAACGCCGATGGTACTCCTCATGAGTCAAACGGTCGTGCTACTATTGAAGATGACGATAACGATTTCTGGTTCGGTTTTGAGCAAGAGTATTTCTTGTGGAATCCGGAAACCAACAAACCCTTAGGCTTCCCTGTAAACGGCTACCCTGCTCCGCAAGGCCAGTATTATTGCTCGGTTGGCGCTAACAACGCTTTCGGTCGTGAAATCATTGAAGAACACTTGGAAATTTGTCTGCAAGCTGGTTTGAACGTTGAAGGTATCAACGCTGAGGTAGCTGCCGGACAATGGGAGTTCCAGGTATTTGCAAAAGGTGCAAAACAAGCAGGTGACGAAACCTGGATTGCACGTTATTTTCTAGAAAGATTAGGTGAAAAATATAATGTTGCAATTAACTGGCATTGTAAGCCACTAGGCGCAACAGACTGGAATGGTTCTGGTATGCACGCAAACTTCTCAAATACTATCTTGAGAACTGCAGGCAAAAAAGAAACTTACGATATTATATGTCAGGCGTTCGCTCCATTTGTGAAAGAACACATTGCTGTTTACGGTGCCGATAACCACCTTCGTTTAACTGGTAAGCACGAAACACAATCAATTGACAAATTCTCTTACGGTGTGTCTGACCGCGGTGCGTCTATCCGTATCCCGATTGCAGCGGTTCAGAAAGGTTGGAAAGGCTGGTTGGAAGACCGTCGTCCAAACTCAGCGGCAGATCCATACAAAGTGGCTGCGCGTATTATCAAAACCGTTAAGACTGCAGAAGTATAAGACTTTTTCGAATAATATTTTGTTTACAAAGCCCCATTATATTTTGATGGGGTTTTTGTTTTTTAATAGGCAATGGTTTTTGAAAACAACCACACATTTCCACCCTGCCGCTCTTTCACTTCGCTTTCTAAAGTTAATCCCACTTTTTCCAATATCCTCACCGATGCCCTGTTCCGGCTGTCTACAAAACCAATTATTTTTTCAGGTTTCAGGGTTTCCAGGGCATAATCCATTAATGCCTGCGCCATTTCAGAGGCTAATCCCTTGCCCCAGTAATCTTCAAAAAGACTGTAGCCAATTTCAACCACACCCGGCGATTCGACCGCCAGCTTGGCTAGACCGATTGTCTGGCCACTGGCAGCATCCAGTACAAAATAGTTACCGGCAATGGGCTCATCGGTAAATTTCAGGTATCTTTCAATGGCTTCCTCTTTGGTTAAAGCGTGGCCAGTTATGTATTTCATTACCGGGTAAGTAAACTGTGCATCTGTAAATAGGTCAACGCACGATTCGTTAATTTTCAGAAAGTTGAGTCTTGAACTTTTTAGCATAAAAAAGCATTGATTTTTTGGGTCGGTAGTATTGATTCCATTGGTTTTCAATGATATAGAGACAAATCTATTAATTTTAATTAAATTTGCACAGAAATTTGAATATATGAAGAAAGTAGCGTTTTATACGTTAGGTTGTAAACTTAATTATTCTGAAACCTCAACCATCGGCCGGATGTTTGAAGAGCGGGGGTATCAGAAAGTTGAGTTCAACCAACAACCTGATATTTTTATAATTAATACCTGCTCGGTTACCGAAAACGCAGACAAGAAGTGCAAAAAGATAGTTAAGGAAGCCAATAAAATAAACCCGGATGGCTACGTAGCTATTATAGGTTGCTATGCCCAGCTTAAACCAAAGGAAATTTCTGAAATTGAGGGCGTAGATGCGGTGCTGGGCGCTGCTGAAAAATTCAGGCTTATTGATATCATCGGCGATTTTGTAAAAGAGCCTAAACAGGCAAGCGCAAAAGTATATAATTCAAATATTGAAGAAGCCATTGATTACCATACTTCTTATTCATTAAATGACCGTACCCGTACTTTTCTGAAAGTGCAGGATGGCTGCGATTATCCTTGCGCTTATTGCACTATTCCACTGGCCAGAGGCAAAAGCCGCTCAGATACAATTCAGAATGTATTGAAAGCGGCCTGTGAAATTGCCAATAGTGGTGTAAAAGAAATTGTGCTTACGGGTGTAAACATCGGTGATTTCGGCCTGCAGCATGATGAAAGAAAAGAAACTTTTCTGGAACTGATCAAAGCACTGGACGAAGTAGAAGGTATTGAAAGATTCAGGATTTCCAGCATCGAGCCAAATTTGCTTACTGATGAAATCATTGAGTTTGTGGCGCAATCAAAACGTTTTGTACCGCATTTTCATATTCCTTTGCAGTCTGGCTCCAACAAAGTATTAGGGTTGATGCGCCGCCGGTACAAAAGAGAATTATATGCCGACAGGGTAACGAAAATTAAAGAGTTGATGCCTGATTGTTGTATTGGAGTTGATGTAATTGTAGGCCACCCGGGCGAAACTGACGAGGAGTTTCTGACTACCTACCAGTTCTTAAACGATTTAGATATTAGTTACCTGCACGTTTTTACTTACTCAGAGCGCCCTAATACAACCGCCTTGAGTATTAAACCCGTTGTACCTGCCAGCAAAAGAGCTGAACGCTCCAAAATGCTGCATATCCTGTCTGATAAGAAAAGACGCTTTTTCTACGAGCAGCAATTAAGCAAGTCTTTTACGGTATTGTTTGAGGAAGATGTTGAAAACGGCTTGATGCAGGGCTTTACTGAAAACTATGTACGTGTAGTTGCCAAATATGACCCATTGCTAATCAACGAGACCAAAAAAGTTAATCTGGTTGCAATAAACGAAGAAATGCTGGTTGAAGTAGAAGAAACATACGAGGAGCTGGTTCATGCTTAAATCTATTTATTAGTTATATTTAAGGATGTTTCTTAACCGAAGCATCCTTTTTTGTTTAATTCGTAACTATACCGCCGACTTTAGTCGGTATAATGAATGATAGCCTTCTTCAATCCATAATTCCTCAACTTACTCTACAAACTGTCTGTTTGTGTCTAAATCTTTTTGCGTGGTTGTTTTCATCTGCCAATTGTTTAGTATTTTTGTTTAGAGACATCTAATCAAAACATATCTATGAAAAAAGTACTCCTGGCAATCAACTTCATCATTATCTCTTCTCAACTGTCAGCTCAGAAAATCATTAACCGCGACCCACAAATTGAGGCAATCGTCAATCAGGTTTCAAGCGATAGCCTGAAAGCATATATCGACAAACTGGTAAGTTTTGGCACCAGAAGCACGCTATCAACCACTACCGACAACAAACAGGGTATTGGGGCCGCCCGTAGGTGGGTTTTAAGTAAGTTTCAGGAATTTGCCAGGCAATCAGATGGCCGTATGACCGCTTATATTGATACCTGGACGCTCCAGCCCGATGGTAAACGTGTTGATAAAACCATTGAAATTGGCAATGTAATGGCCACATTAAAAGGCACCGACCCCACCGACAACCGGATTTTTATTGTAAGCGGCCATATAGACAGCCGTGTTACAGATGTAATGAACCGCGAAGCTGACGCACCCGGCGCTAATGATGACGGCAGTGGAACCGTTGCCGTTATTGAACTGGCCCGGGTAATGGCAAAGTCGAAATTTCCGGCAACTATTATATTCGTAACCGTGAGCGGCGAAGAACAAGGGCTTTTGGGCGCTAATCATCTGGCTGAAAAAGCAGTTGCCGAAAACTGGAATATTGAAGGCGTGCTCAATAACGACATCATGGGTTCAAACCACAGCAATGAAACCAATATAATAGACAATACACGTCTGCGGGTTTTCAGCGAGGGTTTACCGGCCTTTGAGATGGATAAAAAGGTGGGGGCAATCAGACAGTATGGGGTAGAGAATGACGGTAAAGCCCGCCAGCTGGCGCGTTATGTAAAAGAAGTAGGTGAACGATACGTTGATAACCTGGAAGTGGTAATGATATACAGAAACGATCGTTTCTTACGCGGTGGTGACCATACCCCGTTTGTGAACAAAGGCTTTGCTGCTGTGCGTCTTTCTGAAATGAACGAGAATTTTTTGCGTCAGCATCAGGATTTACGCATTGAAAAAGGCATTGAAATTGGCGATCATGCCCGATACATGGATTTTGAATACCTTCGCAAAAACACAGCCATTAATGCTGCAACTCTGGCCAATATGGCAAAGTCACCATCGATGCCGGAAGATGTAATTCTTGATGTGCGAGGCCTGGGTAATTCAACCAGTTTACGCTGGAAAGCTTCAAAAACCGGTAAGGTAAAAGGATACTACGTTTTAATGCGCGAAACCGCCATGCCCTACTGGCAGAAAAAATTCTTTACCACAGATGTAAAAATTACGCTGCCTTACTCTAAAGATAACTACTTTTTTGCAGTGCAGGCCGTTAGCGAAGACGGTAATGAGAGTTTACCGGTGCTGCCAAGAGTTGGTTTAAGAAATGCCGGTGAATAGTATTTACAAAACAAGGCAACCTCAATCAACCGGGTGACTTGTTTTAATGTAAAACGCTGGCTATAAAAATTTTACTTCTATTCCAACGTTTTTTGCCGCTAAAGCATCATTCAGGTAAATAACCTAATTAAATGAAAACATTTATAAAAATTTTCGTATTCGCCTTTGCTTTTGCGGCTTGTCAAAAAGATGCTGTTGTGCCTGAAAAACTGGTTGGTAAATGGAACCACACCTACCAGATCCAGACCAAAACTACCGATGGCTCCTGGAGCCGGTGGCAATACATCTCAACCTTTGCCGCTATCGCTCCAATAGAGTTCACGGCTAACGGCCGTTTCCTGCGCGACGGCAAAGACGGCGCAGAATGCTGCTCTGCCGGAAATAAATTTACTGTAGTAAACGAAAAGATAATTTTTTCAGACCTGAAAAGCTGCCCTTACGCAAGCTGTATGCCTTGCTCAGAATGGGGAATTCCGCGCCTGGATACCGATACACTGGTTGTTGAAAGCTGCGGCACCCGTGTCAAGTACTCAAGAGCAAAATAATTTAGCCCCTTTCCCTAATTTTACTTTATATGAAAAAACTGGTTGTTGCTCTGGGCTTTACCATTGGCTTATTATCTTGTAAGTCAGACATTTCACCTAAGAAATTAATCGGCGAATGGTCGCCCACTTATGAAATGCAACAAAAAGAAAATGGTAAATGGGGTAAATGGGTAACCATTAATACTTTAATGGCCATACCCAATATAGAATTTAAAACCAGTGGTGCGTTTTTACGTGATGGTAAACCCGGAGCAGAATGCTGTAGCGCAGGTAACAAATACGTTGTTAAAGACAACACCATTTTCTTCTCTGACCTTAAAAATTGTCCGAATATGAGTTGTGTAACCGGCCCACAATGGACAATTTATCAATTAGATTCAAAAGTACTGGTTATTGGAAGTGCAGAGAGCAGAAGTAAATACATAAGGGTAAAATAAAAAAAGGAACTATTCTTTTATAAAGGAATCTCAACTTGCAGATAGATGTGATGTTGAGGTTCCTTTTCTTATGTCATTCCTCTACCAACCGGCAATTAGATTAACAACGAAAACCTATATAAAAGAAAATGCCCACTAATGTAGCGGGCATTTTAACTTATGGAGTACAACAAAACCACAATAAAAGTACGGTTTAACCCGCAATTGTGATTTTGTTACATATTGGGTATATCTTCTGCGTTTAATTGCTTACGCACCAGCAGCCTCAAGAAGAGACTCATCGTGTTGGCTGATGTCAAGACCTTCTTTTTCGTCAGACTCGCTCACACGTAGTGGAAGAATTAAATCAGTAATTTTCAAAAGAACAAAAGACATGGCAAATGCAAACACCGAAACTACTACTAGCGCAATCATGTGATTAACAAATAGTTTTGATGTACCAAAGAACAATCCTTCGTCAACTACGGCGCTGTTAACACCTTTGCTGGCAAAAATACCTGTCATAACCATACCAACCATACCACCAACACCATGGCAAGGGAATACGTCAAGCGTATCGTCCAGAGCCGTTTTGGTTTTAAGGTGCGCCAGGTAGTTAGAGATAATAGAGGCAATAGCTCCGATAAAGATTGAGTGAGGAATGGTAACAAAACCAGCCGCCGGAGTAATGGCAACTAAACCAACCACAACACCAATACTAAAACCAAGTGCCGATACTTTTTTACCACGTGCGGCATCAAACAACACCCACGCCAAACCTGCAGCAGCAGCGGCAGTATTAGTAGTAGCAAAAGCTGAAGCAGCCAATGTACCTGCACTTAGCGCTGAACCCGCATTGAAACCAAACCAACCGAACCAAAGTAAACCAGTACCTAACAATACATAAGGAATATTGGCAGGAGGTAAGAAACTGCTTTCAACGTGTGCACGACGGCGTTTTAAGTAGATAGCGCCAGCCAATGCAGCCCAACCGGCCGACATGTGTACAACGGTACCACCGGCGAAGTCAAGCACACCCAGTTTGAAAAGGAAACCTTCAGGATGCCATGTCCAGTGCGCCAAAGGAGCATAGATAAACAAACTGAAAAGAATCATGAACAATACGTATGATTTGAAATTGATACGTTCTGCTAATGAACCCGTAACAAGGGCCGGTGTGATAACGGCAAATTTCAATTGGAAAAACGCAAAAACAACTAAAGGAATGGTTGGGGCAAGCGACCACGGTTTGCTTTCAAGCACACCTTTAAACATAAAGAAAGTGGTAGGGTCGCCAACAAAGCCACCAATTGAATCGCCAAATGCAAGGCTAAAGCCAATTGTAACCCAAAGAATAGAAATAACACCCATAGCAATGAAGCTCTGAAGCATGGTAGAGATAACGTTTTTAGTGTTTACCATACCACCGTAAAAATAAGCTAGTCCTGGTGTCATGATAAGTACTAAGGCAGTACTTACAAGCATCCATGCTACGTCGGCGCCAACAATACCCTCTGTGACAATAGTAGAAGGCACAGCAGGCATAAATACCCCGGCAATTGCTATGGCAAGCAAAATAATGAGAGGGAGAGGATTTTTACGCATAATGTGTTTGGGTTTAAGTGTTGTACAAAAAGTAAAGGTTTATGTTTAGTTTAGGTTATTGAAAAAGTGTAATTGATTAAAACTTAAAGATTAGCGCACCACCAAAAGTAGACTGTGAGTCTTTAGTGAAGTTGCCATCTTTGTCCTGGAATTGCTGACCATCAGCCAATGACGACTTGGCGTAGCTGTCAAGACGGAACTCAGGTTTGAACAACAGATTTTCAGAGATGGTAACGTTTCCTGTTAATGTAAATGAATTAACCGAAGTACCACCGCCTAGTCTTTTTGAGTTTTGCAAACCACGGATAGCGCTCAGGTTGTCAAAGTATTCGTAACGACCACCCAAAGCAAATTTATCGGTAATTGCATATTGCGCATAGAAAGCTGCACCTCCCCAGGTCTTTTTGTTCTGGCTACCTGTAGCAGCATTTAAGCCTAACAATAATTTTTCAGTGATTTGATATGAAGTAGTAACATCAAATAATGAATAGTAAGACTTTTCGGTAGTTCCTTCATCAGAACCAATCCAGTTAAGATACAAATTCCAGCCTTCAGCAGGTGAAATGTAGAATTGACCAATGATACCCAATTTGTCGTTGTTATCATCTTTAGAGTCAATACCATTTACTAAACCTACCATTAATGATGATTTTTCAGAAGTAGCAAAGGTTGCTTTTAAACCTGTGTGGTAAAATGGACCGTTACCAAAAAGGTTTGAAAGTGAATAGTTAAAGTTAACCGGGGCATCAATAACTTCATAACCAATATGTGTACCAAACTGGCCAGCCGTTAACGAGAATTTGTCTGTGGCTTTCCAGGTAATGTAAGCTTGTTTGATAGCAAGCGCTGTACTGGTTGCGCCAGAAACCGGGCTGATAATGTTGGCATAGTTACCAAGGTCAGCATGGTTACCAAATACAAGGTCAATAACGGCATCAACTTTTTCAGTTGAGTAAGACAACTTTGTTTGAGCAAGACCAACCTGAAACTGACCGGCTTTTTGGTCGAAAACACGTTCGTAGCCAGACGTACCTAAATTTGATCTTGATTTTGGATTATTAAAATTGGCGAAGAAGTAAGTATCAACGTAACCTGAGAATGTTAGTGGGTTTGTTTTTTCTGTGGTTGTTGTACTTTCTTGTGCTTGGGTCGCCGCTACTGTAAGCAACGATAATACTGTAAAAACTAATTTTTTCATAATAATCTTTGGTTTAAGTGGCGATTGTTTGAAACTGAATTTCAATGCAAATGTTTGGCAAAAATCTTTTATATCCAAATATTATGTTTAAAAAAAAATAAAAAATTACAACTAAATTGTTTTTTACTGATTTCTGTGTGTAAAAAAATATAAAATATAAAAAAAGTACAAGAAATAAACAAAACAAATATTCTATTGAATTTTATCTAATATTCAGTAGATTGTTTTGGAGTGCAATTATTTCTTAAATATGTACAATTGTAAGAATTAGACACAAAAAAAGCCTGACGGTAATACCCGTCAGGCCTTCATAAGAGCGTCAGTTAAGCACCTATTTTATTTTTCAGGCTTCAGCATGAAGCCACGCTTTCTTCGCTTCCAGTGTTTCGGCGTCTTCCTCATTATCAGGGTCTGGCACGCAACAGTCAACCGGGCAAACGGCTGCACATTGCGGTTCTTCATGAAAACCATGACATTCAGTACATTTATCAGACACTATATAATAAAACTCATCGGAAACGGGCGACATTGGATCTTTGCCTCCGATAATCGTTCCATCACCTAACTCTACCTCTGTCAATTTTGTTCCTCCACCCCATGTCCATTCCACTCCTCCTTCATAGATTGCCGTATTAGGGCATTCAGGTTCGCATGCACCACAATTGATACACTCGTCTGTAATCATAATTGCCATACTCTCTCTATATTTTTAGTAGTTATTTCAAATAATCAACAAATATACACCTTCAAAGTTTCAAATTAGTCGTATTTTTGTATGATTTTAAATAACAGGGTACTTTTTCTAAAAATAATGCAATCAAAAGATTTTATTGTTACATTTTCTCAGTTAGGAGACTTCCTGCTCGATGAAAAGAATGCAGATGTGTTAAAGCAGTGGTCGGTGGCGGCGCGCAACGAAAATGCCTGGTTTACAGAAGATAATGTATTGTTATCGATCCAAAATATTGCTCGTTATTATCTTAATAAATCTGAACTTGAAGATTTTGTTACAGCCAACGATTTAGCCTTTACCAGCCCACCCAAAAAAGTAGGTATAGTAATGGCTGGCAACATACCTCTAGTGGGGTTTCATGATTTGCTGTGTGTGGTGCTGAGTGGTAATATTGCGATGATTAAGCTCAGCTCCAGCGATTCGGTTCTGATGCGTATGCTCATTGCCAGATTGATTGCTATTAACCCTGCCATTGAGCCATATCTACAAATAGCCGATAAACTGAATACCGCCGATGCCGTAATTGCAACCGGAAGTGATAATACAGCAAAACACTTTGAATATTATTTTTCTAAGATTCCACACATAATTCGTAAAAACCGGACTTCGGTGGCTTTACTGACCGGCGATGAAGCAAGAACAGAGCTGGCGAATCTGGGTAATGATATTTTTCAGTATTTCGGATTGGGGTGTAGAAACGTTTCAAAATTATATGTGCCGGCAGGCTATACATTTGATAAGTTCTATGAGTCAATAGAATACTGGAGCACCATTAGTATTCATCATAAATACAATAATAACTACGACTACAACAAGTCTGTATTACTTGTAAACAGAATTGCGCATTTCGACAACGGTTTTTTATTGCTGCGCGAAGAGCCATCGCTTGTTTCGCCAATATCTGTCTGCTATTTTGAATATTATGAAAACGAAACGCATCTGAAACAATTACTGGCTGAGCAGCAGGACAAAATACAATGTATTGTATCGGGCCAAAGACGCATTGAAAACAGTTTTGATTTTGGAGAGGCACAATGCCCTAAACTGAACGATTTTGCAGATGGTGTAAATACTTTATCGTTTCTGAAAGGAATTTAACTGAATTTCAGCTTATTGTTTTTCAGGCATTTCATCGCTTTTTCGATACCGTTTATGGTAAGCGGAAACATTCGGTCATCAGACCAGTCTCTTATCAGTTTAATGCTGTGCGTATATTGCCAGTAGCCGTCGTTAATCGGGTTTAGCCATACCAGATTCGGGAATTTCTCTTTGAATCTTGTCAACCATGTTAAACCCGATTCTTCGTTATAATGCTCAACACTACCTCGTGGCTCTGACAACTCCCACGGAGACATGGAGGCATCGCCCACAAAAATAACTTTATAGTCTTTGTTATATTTATTTAGTATATCCCAGGTAGCTATTTTGTCTTCGTATCTACGGCCATTATCTTTCCACATGGTTTCATAAATGCAATTATGAAAATAAAAGTACTCCAGATGCTTGAACTGGTACTTAGCCGATGAAAACAAAGTTGAACATTCTTCAATAAAATCATCCATAGACCCACCCACATCCAACAACAGCAATACTTTTACCCTGTTTTGCCTGGAAGCCTGCATTTTAATATCAAGCAATCCGGCGTTTTGCGATGTCCGGTCAATTGTTTCTTCAATATTCAGTTCATCTTCTACGCCTTCTCTGGTTAAAATCCTGAGCCTTCTTAAGGCCATTTTGGTATTTCGGGTGTTCAGTTCAAGGTCGTTATCATAGTTCTTAAAATCGCGCTTGTCCCAAACCTTTACTGCGGTTTTGCCACCGCCTTTCCCTCCTACTCGTATTCCGGCCGGATTATACCCCGAGTTACCAAAAGGCGAAGTGCCGCCAGTACCTATCCATTTGTTTCCGCCTTCATGCCTTTCCTTTTGCTCATTTAACAGGTCTCTGAGTCGTTCCAGCAATTGTTCAAGCCCACCCATTGCCTCAATGCCCTGTTTATCCGCTTCGCTCAGCTCTTTTAACAAATACGCCTTCAACCAGTCTTCATTGATATTGGCCAGCAGGCTTTCAACCGGTACACTTTCCAGTTCTCCGAAAAACTCACCAAATAGTTTATCGTACAAATCAAGGTTTTGCTCGTGCTTTACAAAAATGGCCCGGCTTAAAAAATAAAAATCTTCTACATTGTAGGCAATCACCTCTTTGTTGAGTGCTTCCAACAGGGTCAGATGCTCTCTCAACGAAACCGGCAGATGATTGGCCTTTAAATGATAGAAGAAATCTAAAAGCAAAGCCTTGATAGTTTAAATTATTTGATTCCCTTTTCTCTTAATGCCTTGTACAAATCATAGTCAGATTCATTTTTCAGCAGCGCACCCAGATATGGCGGAATTTCATTCAATTTGCTTAAATCGTTCAGGTCGTCTGCCGACACCTTACCTACCAGCAATAATTTAAGCCAGTCGATAAGTTCACTGGTGGATGGCCTCTTTTTTAGATTTTTGATTTCTCTTATACCAAAGAAAGTCTTTAAAGCATTGGTAAGCAGGTTTTCCTCCAGACCCGGATAATGCACATCTACTATTTGTTGCATGGTTTCTTTGTCCGGAAAACGAATGAAATGAAAAAAACAACGGCGCAAAAAGGCATCAGGCAGTTCTTTTTCATTGTTTGACGTAATGATAATAACCGGCCTGTGCCTGGCCCGAATGGTTTGTTTCAGTTCGTAGCAATAAAACTCCATCCGATCAAGCTCCTGCAACAAATCATTCGGAAACTCAATATCCGCTTTATCAATTTCATCTATCAATAATACGCTTGGTTCATCAGTATCAAAAGCTTCCCAGATTTTGCCCTTTTTTATATAATTTGCCACCTCATTTACCCGCTCATCACCCAGCTGGGAATCACGCAGGCGAGAAACCGCATCATATTCATAAAGCCCTTGTTGAGCAGTGGTGGTAGACTTTACATGCCAACTAAACAGCGGCCTGTTTAAAGCCCGTGCTACCTCAAACGCCAGCAGGGTTTTACCGGTGCCCGGTTCACCTTTAATTAACAATGGCCTTTGCAACGCCACCGCAGCATTCACTGCTGTTTGCAGTTCGCGGGTGGCTACATAATTATCGGTTCCTGTAAAACTTCCTGCCATGCGTTTATTTGCGGTTTATTCTTCTTCGCTGGTAAAGCTGTAAAGCGTATTATCTAGTTTGAGTGTACCTGCGTTGAACTCATTAACAAATTTAGTAACCACTTCATCTGTTATTTCTTCAACATTCAGCGAAACATCAAGCCCTATGCCGTATTCAAAGTCTTCGTCGATATCTAGAAACTCCGACACCTTAATTACCTCTTCTTCTTCCAGCTCTTCAATGATTTCTTCCAGCATCAGCTCCATATCTTCGGTCATTTTATAGTTGGCTTTGCGTCTGTCAACCTCTACATAGTTCGGGTAGGCCTTTTTCATTCTTTCTTCTGCTTCCTCAAAAACCAGACTGCTGTGGTTCAGGCGCAAGGTACTGATAACGGCATCATAGATTACCTCTGCGCCATCATGCTTACCAACAAACTGAATATGGGCAAACTCGCCGGAGTCACTCATGCCATCTTCGTCTTCTACTACTATATAGTTCTGCCCTTCTGCTTTGCATTCTGCTTTCAGCTCGGCTATTTCTGCGGGGTCAAATCCTTCGTTTTTCATACAATTAGATTTTAAATGTGAGTTTATATGCTTTAACGCAAATGTATGTCTTTTACAATAACCAGAGTGATTCAATATAACAAAGGTCTGACCACTGCCAGACCTCCGTGTATCGCTTAAAACAACTTTCTATCTAAATCAAAGTTTTCCAGGTAATCAGATACCCGCTTCACAAACTGGCCGCCAAGCGAGCCATCAACCACGCGGTGGTCGTAAGAATGTGAAATAATCATTTTCTGTCTGATGCCTATGGTATCGCCATGCGCGGTTTCAATTACCGATACTTTCTTTTGAATAACACCAAACGCCAGTATAGAAACCTGTGGTTGCATAATGATAGGTGTACCGGCAATATTACCAAATGAACCTATGTTAGAGATTGACAGCGTGCCGTCAGACAAATCGTCGGCCTTTAGCTTATTGCCTCTGGCTCTTTGTGCCAGCTCATTTACTTTTTTTGTAAGGCCAATCAGGCTGTAAGAGTCAGCCTCATGTATAACCGGCACAATAAGGTTACCGCTTGGTAATGCTACCGCCATACCGATATTGATTTTCCCTTTACGGATAATCCTGTCTCCGTCTATCTGAATATTAATCATCGGAAAATCCTTGATGGCTTTCACAACCGCCTCAATCAGCAATGGCGTAAAGGTGATATTCTCTCCGGTTTCCTGCTGAAATTTGGTCTTTATTTTGTCTCGCCATAAGGCCACGTTGGTCATGTCGGTTTCTACAAATGAAGTAACATGCGCCGAAATCCGCTTCGATTCAATCATCCGCTCGGCAATCATCTTCCGCATACGGTCCATTTCAATAATCTGGTCGGTGGCCTGTGGTGTATAATTACTCGTGGTTGATACCGACTGCGCTACCGATGCTACACTTTTTTTATCATTTTTCAGTTGCACATAAGCCAGAATATCATCTTTGGTAACACGGTTTTCAATGCCTGTACCTTTCAGGCTTTCCAGCTCTTCAATAGATATATTCTCTTCTCTGGCTATGTTCTGCACCAGTGGCGAATAAAATCTACCACTCAGCGAGTTTACCTTGGCTTCGGCGTTTTCAAGAATTACATTCGTTAGTTTCGACTGTTGCTCCAGCTCTGCCGCCAGTATCTCCGGTTCTTTTTCTTCTATGGCAACCACTGCATCAGCAGATTTTTCTTTGGCTGCAGCAGCCTGAACAGCATCTGTTTCAATAATACATATAGGTTTGCCTATGGTGGCTATTTCCCCTTGTTTTACCAGTATTTCTTTAATAACGCCATCGTATTGTGAGCCTATCTCGGTATCAATCTTGTCGGTAGCCACTTCCAGAATCATTTCATCTTGTTCTATTGTGTCGCCCACATTCTTCAACCAGTTCAGGACAGTACATTCAAATATACTTTCGCCCATTTTTGGCATTATCATTTCTACAAGAGCCATATTCTTTTTCGATTTTGTTGATGTCAGATTAAGATTCGTAGTCGCCAATCAGCATTTTTCTTAACAAATTGAGCGCCACTACACTGCCATAGTTTATATTAGTATCTCGTTGATTCGACATTTGTATTTTCCGGGCCACCGTTTTGCCTTCCATGGCGCAGGCAATCCAGAGCGTGCCAACCGGCTTTTCAGGCGTGCCGCCGTCTGGCCCGGCTACTCCGCTGGTGGCAATGGCATAGTCTGTTTTCATCAGTGCTCTTACGCCTTCGGCCATTTGGGTAACTGTTTCTTCGCTCACTGCCCCATGCGCCTCTAGTGTTTCCGGCTTTACACCCAGCACATTCATTTTTACTGAGTTATCGTAGCTCACCACGCTTCCCATAAAATAGGCAGAGCTGCCCGGCACCTTGGTAAACATGTGCGAAACAAAGCCCCCTGTGCAACTTTCGGCAGCAGATACGGTCTGCCCTTTGCTTTTAAGTATCTTGCCTATGGCTACTTCCAGGTCTTCATCGTCAAAACCAAAAACATAAGAATTAATAAGGGGTAATACCTTATCAACTTCTGCCTGCACTTGTTGTTTCAGTATTTCCTCGTTTTCACCTACACCTGTCAGGCGTAAACGTACCTGTCCGAAGCTGGGCAGGTAAGCAAGTTTGATATGCGCAGGCAGGTTGTCTTCCCAATGCTCAATTTTTTCTGCCAGTAAAGACTCTCCGATACCTATTGTACGAATCATCTTATGATATATTACCGGAGTGTCAAAGTATTTCTTCAATCTCGGAATCACCTCGTTTGTCATGAGGTATTTCATTTCTGAAGGCACACCCGGCATTGAAACGTATATCCTGCCTTTTTGGTCTCCTTCTTTTTTCTCAAACCACATACCCGGGGCCGTGCCCGTTTTATTGGGCAGATACGTGCAGCGGCTTGGTATTAACGCCTGCTGACGGTTGATTTCTGTTAATGGTCTGCCTCTTTTATTAAAAAAATCAGTTACAAAGGCCAAGGCATCTTCATTCATGATTAACTCATCGCCAAAATACTTACAAAGCGTTTTTTTGGTAATATCGTCTTTGGTAGGGCCAAGGCCACCTGTTATCAAAACAATATCGGCCCTGCTTCCTGCCTCTTCAAGTATCTGTAAAATTTTATCTTCCTGATCACCCACCGACGATTTCCGAACTGTCTTGATACCAATCTTATCAAGTTCAGTACTCATCCATTGTGTATTGGTATCTGTAATTTGTCCGTATAAAATTTCGTCTCCAATCGTGACAACCTCTGCTAAAATTAGTTTCATATTACAATATTGCGTTTTGTTATACCTGTATGTGCCGATAAAACTAAATCTGCACAAAAATACAATTTTCGGGGTTCATTCGTTAGTAAGACAATTATTAATTATAAAAATTCACATTTAAAATTAGTCGAAAATGAGAAGAATACTTATTCTGGTGTTGATAACCGGTCTTTTAGGCTTGCAAAGTTGCGCCGGACAAAAATTAAATCTGGGTAAAGTATTGAATGAAGTCAATAAACAGGTACAGGGCACAGGCTCATTAAGCACTCAGGAAGTAGTGGCAGGTTTGAAGCAGGCGCTTCAGGTGGGTATCAATAAAGGAGCCGACAGCGCATCAAGGCTTAATGGGTATTACCTGAACCCTACTATAAAAATTCCGTTCCCGCCCGAAATTGAGAGAGTTGAAACTGCCTTGCGCAGAGCCGGGCTTGGCAGCGAAGTAGATAAGTTTGTGGTAGCTTTGAACCGAGGCGCCGAGGAAGCAGCCAAAGAAGCCAAACCTATATTTGTAAGCGCCATTACCAGCATGACCATTACTGATGCCTGGGGAATATTGAAAGGTGAAAAAAATGCAGCAACCGAATACCTGAAACGGACGACATCTGACCAACTGATTGCCAAATTTTCGCCCGTTGTGCAAAATGCCCTTCAAAAAACTCAGGCCACCAAATACTACACCGATTTGGCAACGGCTTATAACCGATTACCATTTGTTAAAAAAGTAAATACAGATTTGAACGCCTACGCCACACAAAAAGCCATAGACGGTCTGTTTATATTAGTTGCAAACGAAGAATTGAAAATAAGGGAAAATCCCTGGGCAAGAACTACAGAATTGTTGAAGAAGGTTTTTGGTGGGGTATGACAGAGGAAACCCCATCCTAACCCTCTCTGCGCGGGTCGCCCCAACAATGGGGAAGGAATAAGAATTTTAAGAATGACTTACAGCATTAATGGTCAAAACTGTAATGGCCAGTTTAATTACGTTAATCTTGTAGTAGTTCGGAAGAGGGGTTTCACCTCCCAAACATCACCGCACTATCATTCAAAGCAAACTTCTTATTTTTCAATAATTTAATCATTTCTGAGCCTGCCAATAGTACCGGGCCATAGCCGTGTGCTGCATATACATTTACGGGTCTGTAATAGTAAAACGCAGGATCAAAACCCATGCCGGTGCCAACGCAGGTACCTTCTACCTGTCCTTTTTCATTTACTTTGGTGGCAATGGCGTTCCAACCCAATAAGGCCATCGGGCCGTATGTGGTAGCATCAAGCCAGCCTCTGTTAATGGCTTTGGCAATACTATGCGTATAAATAGCAGTGGCTGATGTTTCCAGATATGAATCATGTTTGTCAAGCAATTGATGCCAGAAACCACTACCCGATTGCTGTGCGGCCAGCCCTTTGGCATGTGCTTTTAGTTGGTTTAGTATGGCCGTTCTGCCCGGGTGAGTTTCAGGTAGTACTTCCAGTAGCTCAACCATCGTTAAAATAGCCCAACCGTTTGCCCTTGCCCAATGAAACTCAGGGTGGGTTTCCATTTCCTGCACCCAGCCGTGCATATATAAATTTAAATCCTTATTGAACATGCGTTTAGAAAACTGTAGCACCTGCTTCACGGCTTCATCATAATACTTTTTGTCGCCTGTCAGGCTACCCATCTGAGCAATAGCAGGCACACCCATAAACATATCGTCGAGCCACAAGGTATTAGGCAAAGGTCGGTTACGAGCCAAAGTGCCATCTTTCAGACGGAACTCTTTATTGACAATATAATTGATGTAATCATCAATGATAGGTCTCAGATTGGTTTTCACTACGCCATTTTTGGTAGCCCGAATCATGGCTGCACACATGGCTCCGCAATCGTCAAGCGCATGTGGGTCAATCATCTGTTTTAGTGATGTCTGCTTATTGGTTTTATATACTTCTCTGAAATACGGTACAGCATCTGCCAGAAATTTGAATCGACGCGAGGTATAATTAGTAAAAGCAGTGTCGCCGGTTACCTCACCTGCCAGCAACATGGCCTCGTAGGTTACCCCCCACTCATAACTGGTCAGGCTGAAATCCCCTTTAAAAACAATAGCGTTATTATCAATTTTTGAAAAGTCATGTATAACCGCATTTGTATTTTTATCTACTACCCTTGTAGGCGTAACTCTTTCAAGATAATTCCTGACACGGTTCATCACAGCAATAATATCTTCCGGTTTGGTAGTGCCATATAAAGTTGGATAATCTGGCTTGGCCGTATGCAGGGCATCTGAGTGTAAAGTAGACGCAGGTGCCTGTTGCTGAGCAAAACAAGTACCTCCGATTGCCACAAGCAGGGCAACCGTATAAAAAATCTTTAGCATAATAAATAAAAGATTTAATGAACAAAATAGCTGCCCATACCAATAAAAGCCGACGAAAGAATAATGATGAATAAACCCAGATACAGCACCCGCATGGTTGCGCTGCTGGCGCCTTTCCATTCTTTATAGAAAAGCCCCCACAAGGTGCCCACCAATATTATAAATGCCATGTGGAGTGTCCAAGAGGCAAAGTCTAACGATTTACCCAGTTTTGACTGCCCCATGCCGTAGAAGAAGAACTGGAAATACCAGGTTACACCGGCCAGCATGGCCCACAGGTAATTACTTTTTAGGGGTGTTTTGGTGTCGGTATAATCACCAAAAGATTTATTTCTGAAATTCAGAATCATACACCACACGAAATTAGTAGCAAAACCGCCTATCAGCAGCACTGGTAATATAGCGTTATTTTTAAACAGAGGGTCGGTTCCGTTGACTTCTGCCTGAGCCGCAATCGGTGCCCCGGCAGCAAGCCCGAAAGCAAAGCAGGCACTCATAATACCACAGAAGGTACCCACAAACAAACCTTTTTTAAGGTTAAATTCTTTTACGGTTTCCTGCTTGGCTGCGCTGTCCAGTTCTTTTTCTTTCATCATTCCGGCCTTACCACATACAAATATACCGGCCACGCAAAGTACCACCCCGGCCAGGGTTATCTGCCCTGAACTGGTAGAGAGCAGTTCGCCAAAACGACCTTCATAAATTGGTGGAATAAGCGTACCAAATGCAGCACAAAAACCCAGCGCAACTGCCACACCCAACGACACACCCAGATAACGCATGGTTAGCCCGTAAGTAAGCCCTCCGAAACCCCACAACACACCGAATAGCACTGTGTAGAAAATAGTTTTGCTATCAGCCGACTGAATACTCGGTATTAGTTCCTGCACAGTAATGAACCCGAAAAGCCAGGGAGCTATAATCCATGAGGCCACTCCACCTATTATCCAGCCACTTTCCCAGGCCCATTGCTTTATATTTTTATAAGGAATGTAAAAACTACCAGAGGCAAAACCGCCTATGAAATGAAAAATGATACCAAGAATTGCATTCATAAGTTTTTAGTTAGGGCAAGTAAAATACTTCTTTTAAGGGTGTTGAAACAGGCGAATTGTCAGCATTGGCATCCATAATATCAGCCATGTATTTCCACCAGCGTTGAATAACAGGGTGGCCGGGTAATGTATCTAAAAGCGATGGGTCTTCTATTTTTAGCGAGGCAAACAAAATATTGGTTTCTTCATCCAGAAAAATGGCATAATCTTCCACACCAATGCTTTTCAGTAGCGCTTTCATCTCCGGCCACAATTCGTCGTGGCGTTGCTTGTATTCTTCGGCCTGCCCGGGGTGGAGCTTCATTTTTAGTGCCACTCTATGCTTCATATTCTTATTTTCAAAAAGCGTTTGGATGGTTCAAATCTATAATCAACAAAATTGTCAGCTGGTAAATGCAAGATCAGGTAAGTAATTAACGCTAACACATTGTTTACATACAGGCCAATACCCAAAAGTGTCGGCCTTAAAAAAAATCGTTTTGTCGGAATGGAAAAACCAGCATTGCTATGCAACACAGGCGTGTAAAATTTAATTAATTCATACCTGCATCTTTATCCAAAGATACTCAATAACTGCTATTATCCTCTCCTGTACTCTCATGTTAATTAAATTTTTTCATTGAAAAGTTACATTTGCGCCATAACGGCTCCGTAATGCCAAAAATGTATGTGTAGTTTTTTGTTTAGATTTTGAACTTTCTGCCCGGAATTTTAATTTTTAATCTATTATCTTATTTACTCTTAAATTGAATGAAGAAATCAGAAATTAATTTTACTATCGAGCTTGATGCAGCCAGAGTCCCTGAAAAAATATTCTGGGATGCTACTGAAAACCCGAATGAGGGTATCAATGAATCAAAGGCTATTTCAATAAGTGTCTGGGACCACTACCATAAAGGTCTGCTGGGAATTAATCTCTGGACAAAAGAGATGGCAACCGACGAAATGAAGCACTTTGCCATTGATATTGTAGGAAATGTAGCACAAATGATAAGCGATGCAACAGGCGACAAGAAAATGATTGAGATCTTAGAGAGTACCTGCAGAAGCCTGAAACGCCATTTAGATGAAGAGCTGAAGAACGAAAACCAACAGTAATTGAGGGTAATACATAAAAAAAGATTTGACACTCTAAGCCATAGGCTATGAATGTCAAATCTTTTTCATTTTAAAGCTATTATTTTGCCCGTTTAGGCTTGATTATCTTGGTCCAGGTTAGAAATTTAATAACCGGATACGTCGGGTCAATCTCATACCACTTTTTACCAAAATTGATTGACATCGGGTGTTTATGATGGTTATTCTGGAACAATTCGCCCAACATCAGGAAGTCAAAAAACAATGAGTTTTTAGATTCGTCCTTGTTGTCGAAGTTCTGATAACCATATTTATGGCCGCTCCAGTTTACAATAGCACCGTGAATAGGGCCCATCAGAAAATGTATCGGCAACAGGAAGAAGAAACCCCAGTGGATATCGAAATACAAAAAGCCAAGCACATAAAATACTACGTAGCTTGAACCCCAGGCAATTCTTGAAAACCAGGTATCTCCTATTTTATCAATGGTTCTCCACTCTGGCAAGTCTTTTTCGAAACGCTCTTCAATTTTATACTTATAGTTAAGTAAAGAATTATAAATTTCTTTGGTTTTCCACATCATGGTAAAAACGTTTTCGGTATGATGCGGCGAATGCGGGTCGCGTTCGGTGTCGCTGTAAGCGTGGTGCATGCGGTGCAAAATGGCGTACGAACGAGGATTAAGATAGGAAGACCCTTGCGATACATAAGTAAGGAAATAGAAAAATCTTTCCCAGAACTTATTCATCGTAAACATTTTATGAGCTGAATATCGGTGTAAGAAGAATGTCTGACTAAATAAGGATAAGTACCAATGACCAATAAAAAAAGAAATTGCGGCAACCATTTGAACGTTATAAGGATTAGATTAAAATACAAATATAAACCTAAAACAACAACTGCAAGCATAATGTTACGCTGTTGCAAAAGAAAGAGAAAAGTTCTTCAAAATGTCCAAAACCAGCACTTTGAAATGTACAATTCAATAAATTAATAACTTGTAAAGGCATATTGCACAAGATTTGCCCCCATTTGAAGCGCTTTCTGGCGAAGTTCTTCCGGGTCATGGTGTACGCTCTGGTCTTCCCAGCCGTTGCCGAGGTCGCATTCGTAGCTAAAAAAAGAAACCAGCCTTCCCTGCCAGATTAGCCCAAAACCTTGCGGTGGCAGGTTGTCATGCTCATGCACCTTAGGCAGGCCGTTCGGAAACTTGTATTTCTGCTGATAGATTGGATGAGAAAAAGGCAACTCTATGAACTCAAGTTCAGGAAAAACTTTTTTCATTTCTCGTCTGATAAACTTATTCAGACCGTAGTTATCGTCGATATGCAAAAAACCACCTGAAATTAGATATTTACGTAGGTTCTGCACCTCGGCATCTGTAAAAACCACATTCCCGTGGCCTGTCATGTGTATAAAAGGATACTGAAAAATATCACCGCTGCCAACCTCCACAATGTCTTCTTCCTGATACAGGTTCATTTTCAGATGCTGGTTACAAAACTTAATCAGATTCGGCAATGAGGTCTTATTGGCATACCAGTCGCCACCACCGCCATACCTCAGTTTGGCAATTTTAAGCGTAGGTTGCTGAGCCATAATTTTGCTCATGCTAATGAATGAACAAAAAATACCCAGCATTAAATATGTAATGATTTGCTTCATAAAGACTAACTTCGTTAAAACATGTTGTTGCTCAGCGTGCATGCCACCAGGCCTGCTGTTTCTGTTCTGAGGCGGGCGTTTCCGAGTGTAACCCATTCAAAACCATTATCACGAGCCAATTGTATTTCTTCGGCAGCAAAATCGCCTTCGGGGCCAACCATAATGCAATGTGCTGTGCCTGGCTTAAGTTTACTAACCAGCGGCTTTGATTCCTCGGTTAAATGCGCCAGAAATTTCTGCTCCTGCAATACACTCTTCAAAAATTTCTCAAATGGCACTGGTTCGTTAATTCTTGGCAAATAGGCCTTCAAAGATTGTTTCATGGCCGAAACCGCAATTTTCTCCAGCCGCTCTGTTTTTTGCTGCCTGCGTTCTGAGTGCTTCGTAAGTATTAACGAAATTTCATCTATGCCTATTTCAACGGCCTTCTCAATAAACCATTCAAGCCGATCGGCGTTCTTGGTTGGGGCAATGGCAATATGAAGGTACGTGTTTCTTTTCTGAAAATCTTTCTGCCACGAAACTATCTTTACTTCACATTTTTTTTCGTTGGCTTTTGTTATTTCGCATTCATAAAGCCCGCCTGTGCCATCAACCACATGAATTATATCTTTTGGTGTTTTTCTAAGCACCTTAACGCAATGACGTGAGTCGTCTGTATCAAGAAAATGACTGGTGGCTATAGCTGGCTGATAAAATAAAAGCATGCAGGTAATGTAATAGAATTGCCGGTTATTGACTAAAAACTGTAACCGGAAGGATTAATTTTATAGAACACCAAATATAATTCATTTACCTCAATCAGGGAAATTTAGTCTGCCAGATAATAATGGCCTTTCTGGTCTGTTTTTATTGATTTCAGCGCATTTGTTTGCTCAAAATCATCAAAAATTGCTTTTAGCTTATGCCAGAAATCAATCAGGTGTATATTATTGCTATGGCCTGTAATAAGTGAGTTAAAAGCTGCGCCAGCCATACTGGAAGGGTAAATATGTACGTCTGGCAAATGGCCTGCATCAGCAGCATAAACCGAGAGCAGGTAAAGTTCTTCAATGCAATCATCACCCACCGGAATACACCCTGTACTTGTGTTACCGCCATGCAGGTAAATATCTCCACCCGGGTGTTCGCTATCAGCCCAATGTATATCTGCAATATTTGGGTAATTTACTCTGAGCGACAAATGAAAGGCACTTAAAGGATTAAAATTAGTAATTTGATAGATTCCTTCCGGAATTTGCCCGTCGCCTGATTTCCGCTTAGGGCCCAAATTACCTGAGCTACCTGTAAAGTTATACTTTCTTAGCAATTCATACCTTATTTTTTCAGGGTGTTTTATCCAGGCTTCAAGTAATTGCTCCTTTTTAAATACCCTGATAAAGAGCCTGAAATTTCTGTTTTTAATTGATTTTTCAACTAAAATACTGTCAAGCATGGCACTTTTTGCCTTATAGGCATTAGCCACACGTTCGTAAAGTAATTGTTTTTGAAGCAAATTGTCTGAACCCATATCTTAAAACCTAAGCAAGCCTGATTTTACATGGTTACACCTAATTTAATACCGGCCCTCTTGTATATGCCGTTTTCAAAACTGCTTACGGCTTCAATTCTTAATGCCCTCATGATGCCATCAATACCATAACCAACTTCTATATAGTTTTTTACAGCCGGCGTGTTCAGATAATTGGCAAAGAGGTCTTCTTTTAGCCCCCATCTCTTTACAAAAGGCAGACGGGTAAAAATAAGCTGCTTAAATTCATTAATTACATGGGCCTGCAAATATGCGCCTTTGGTACTAAAACGGTAAAGGTTTATAGATTTGGCTCCGTTATCTTCAGGCAGGGGCATACGGGTTTCTAACAACCGGTATCTTGCAAAAAGACCAATCCGCAGGGCATTCAGGTAGCTATTGTTAATATGCTTCATATCCATCAGGTAAACGCTGCGGTCGTTAACGTAATCACCTACTTCAATCATATAGTCTAGTTTGCCCAATACCCCTGTGTTTACATGTTGCTTTATATTCAGGCTCAGGTAGTCAAAATTGGCGTCAAGCATTCCTTTCTTGTAAATAAATGTAATAATGGGCGCTCCGCCAGTCAGATACTTGCGCACGCCGTTTCTGATAATCACTTTAGAAGACGGCGTCCATTTTATCATATTCTGCCATATAAGCGCATTGTGTGTAGTAAAAGCGCTTTCGCCGAGCTCAAGATTGGAAGGATTATTAGGCGAAAACCCGTTTTTTTCAAAATCTTTTATCCGGTATATTTTCTGAAGGTTTTCCAGCGGAGACCTTCTTGCCAGTTCCATGTTGGTTGAAAAAGTCAACCTGGCGTCTTCATTATAGCTATAGCCAATGTTGACGAATTTCTTGCTGTAAATCTTCATCAGGTTTTGCTCATTGAACAAAGTGGTTACGGTGTTCATCCATTCAAAAATAAGGCTGTTGGGGTCAAATTGTTCAATATAATTTCCCGCACCAACCGATAGCTTTGATGTGCCAACCTCGTATTCTCCGCCCACTTTACCACGCAATGCCCTGGCCTGAAAAGCATAACGCATATTTGCCGACACATTGTATCTGACTCTGGGTTTGGCGCCCAGAGATGTATAGTTTTTAAAGCCGATACCCATATCAGACACAATGCCCTCAACCGAATTATAATTTAAACCCACAAACGGGGTGTAGGGTGGTTCAAAATGAAGATATCTGCCATTTTTTAGTTTAAAATCATAATTTAACAAAAAATACCGCCAGGCTTTACTCAGCGAATCTCTTTGAAGGCTGTCTCTTTTTTCAATTTTTGCTATTTTTACACTGTCACTGTATTGATAGCTTTCGCTTTCTTCATTGGTAAGTGGTATTTTGCGCATAGAATTCCAAAAAGTAGAATCTTTGCTTCTGGCAGATGGCTCTACTATCATTAATTCTCTGCTTACAACCGCTGCTTCTTCTTTGTTGGCTCTGGCCCGGGCTCTTTCTTCTTTCTCATAATCTTTCATTATTTTCATGAGATTCTTCACCGAAAACTCTTTGCTGTCTTTCAGTAGTTCTTCAGTTTTCGAATTTTTCAAAGAATTTTTCGAAATACCTTCAATCGTTATCCCCTCTTTTTTCTCGTCAATAATTTTTATGTCTTCCACAAACGCCGGATTCGTTTTTACGGCAGTATAACCGGCATTTAACTGTGCCTTAATAACAAAGTCAAATCCAAACAATTTTCCGTAAAAGTCTATCCGCTGGTTAATCGGCATCCAGACTTTCTCAACCGGGCTGTAATACTGGTTTATTTTAAGATTAAGGCCGTTTTCAATAGTTTCAGCATCAATGCTATGAATATTCCAGTAATCGTCTATAATATAAATAGTTCCCTGCCAAACGCCTTCCCCAAACGACTTCGGAATAATTTTTATTTTATTGATAATCAGGCCGCGGTCTTCAAAAAAACCTTCGTATTCAAAGCGGTAGTATCTGAAAGCCTGTGGCGAAAGCGGTGAAACACGGTAATGACCGGGGTCGTAGAAATCGAAAAGATAAAAACCGTCAGATATAGAAATATTGTTGAAAGAACTCTTTTGCCCCAGCACCTTGGTAAATTTAGAGTTGGGCTCGTTGAAAACTATTTCCATTACCGACTCAGACAAAAACGGTATCCCCTCTTTAATGTTTTGTCGGTAAAGGTCCTTTTTGAGCACCAGCGGAATTTTGTTGAGTAATATTGAATTACGCACATAAGCATTTGCCTGGTAGCTCACCACCTGTTTCTGATGAATTTTGCTTTTGGCTATTGCCTTGCGCATAATGGTATAGGCGGCGTCTTCTTCTTTGGCACTTATTCTGGCCTCCTGCAGCATAATGGTTTGCTCTTGCATACGCACATTCAGCTCGGTAAAATCATTAGCCACAACCACACGGCGGGTAACGGTTTTAAAGCCTACAAACTGAAAGTTAATCTCATAACTGCCCGGTTTCAGATTTATCCTATACTCCCCTTCCGCATTGGTCATGGTTCCGGCGTTTTGTCCTTTTACTATAACAGAGGTAAACGCCATACGCTCTCCGGTAGCGTCAGTTACTATGCCTTTTATGCCTCCGGCACGCACTAAAGTGCTGAAAAAAACAAGAACAGAAATAAGTGTCAGTCTAAGCATAAGATTGTTGCACCGGCAACAGTTAAAAAGTTTATTTACCTACCAACCATTTCAGAAAAACGGGCATGGCCTGGCTCCAGGTCTGGTAGTTATGTTCTCCGCCATTTATTTCATAATAAACAATGTCTTCCTGTTGTGTATAACCCAGTTTTTCTAATTCTGTTATTAAATCAAGAGTATCTTCAATAGAATCTATAATTCCGTTGCCGTTACGGTCGTCTTTTTCGTCGTTTGTGCCGCATTCAAACCAGAATTTTTGTCCGGCATGGTAACGCCCGTTTCTCACCAACACATGCATAATGCGGTCGTTTTCGTCGTCATAGCCCTCCTCATAGGCTTTTTTGCGCCACCAGAACGAACCACTAAAAACCCCGACTTTAGAAAAAACATCCGGGTTGTTGCGGGTAATATCCATAGCCGACAGCCCACCCAGCGAAAACCCGCAAAAGTAGTTGTCTTCCATTTGTAATGAGGTTTGGTACGTCTGTCTAATTAACGGTAAAAACTCCTGAATTATAAAATGTTCATATTTACCGGCCATATTACCCCTGTTTTTGTAATCAGGCATGGCAGAAGTACCATATTCTTTCAGGCGGTTCTCGTTGGTATGTATGGCAGCTAAAACAAAAGGCACAATTTCGTTGTTCGCATAGAGGTTTTGCAGTACGCGCTCTATTTGCAGCGCGGCCAGGTCCTGCCCGTCGTTCATCAATAAAACTTTATATGAAGACTGTTGAGTTGAGTGCTGATGCGGCAAAATGATGTCGTAAACAACTTCTCTTTTTAGGTGTTCTGAGTAAATTTTTAAGTTCTTCTTAACTGAAATGAAATGCACTTTTGATTAGGTTTTAGATGACAAAAAAACTGAAACATTAGTTTTTGGCCACAGCATGTCAACAAATTTTCCAGAAATCATTTGTAACATTGAGCAAAATCGACTAATATTTCAATGAATTGTTTTGTTCTGGCAAAATTACAAATTCAATACGCTAAAACACCAGAATGCCATAAAACAATATTTTATTTTACATGACCTGTCATTGTCAGAATTTTAGACTCAAATCAATAATTCAATTTACTCATTGCAAGTATTTTATTCGGTTCAATCTTTTATCGTTTGCATTTATTAAGCCAATTTTGTGACAGATTTTCTAAAATAAACATCAGTAAATCATCAAAAACCAAAACATAAAAGCCTGCAAAACTGTATGGACGAACGACACATTAAATTCTATTCTCATATTCTGGGCAGAGACATTGATTTACTGGTAAGCGGCCACTGGGGCTACCCTATTCTTATGTTTCCTACCTCAATGGGCAATTATCTTCAGAATCGTGACTTCGGCCTTAACCATTCCATAGCTCAGTTTGTTAACGATGGCAGAGTGAAGTTATATAACGTAGACAGCATCGATTTTCAGAGTTTTTATGGCCGCGACCTACCACCCGACGTAAAGATTCATAACTATAACCTCTATACCAGGTTTATAAAAGAAGAGCTGGTGCCAGCCATTCAGCGCGAATGCAGCGTACACCGCATTGCCGTAGCCGGGTGTAGTTTCGGAGGGTTTCATTGTACCAATTTTGCCCTGAAATATCCCGATTTAGTTGAGTATTGTTTCAGCATGAGTGGTGCGTTTGACATCAAAAGCTTTATGAAAGGCTATTTTGATGATAACGTTTATTTTAACAACCCGGTTGACTACATGCAAAGCCAGGAAGGTTGGAAATACAACCACATGAAAATTGTATTGGGCACTTCAGACTGGGACATCTGCAAGGCAGACAACGTCAATATGTCACACATTTTGCGTTCAAGAGGTATCCATCATTGGTATGACGAGAAACAGTGGGCGTCGCACGACTGGCCTCTCTGGCGCATGATGTTCCCTGAGTATGTAGGCAAAATGCTGGCAGGCGAACTTTAAACAAGAATTTAATCAAAGAAAAACAAATACTAAAGCAATTATAACAAAGCATAGCATCATGAAAAAAATAGGAATTCTTTTTGGAATGGAAGATACATTTCCGTGGGCATTTATTGAAGAAGTAAACAGAACAGCCCCGGCCGGTATCATTGCCGAACCCGTGTTGATTGACAAGGTAGAACAGGGCGTAGCAACAGATTACGCAGTAATTATTGACAGGATATCGCAGGATGTACCTTTTTATCGGGCGTACCTTAAAAACGCGGCGTTGTGCGGCACGGCTGTTATCAATAACCCATTCTGGTGGAGCGCCGACGAAAAGTTTTTCAATAACTGCCTGGCTGTAAAGCTGGGTGTTCCTGTGCCAAAAACGGTGTTGCTTCCGTCGAAAGAGAGACCAACTGACACCACCGACCGTTCGTTCCGTAACCTGAAGTTTCCGATGGATTGGGAATATATGTTCGGGCAGATTGGTTTTCCGGCCTATATGAAACCCCACGCCGGTGGCGGCTGGAAAAGCGTATATAAAGTTTATGACCCGAACGACCTATGGCAGAAACACGAAGAAACAGGCCAGCTGGTAATGATGCTGCAGGAAGAAATAGAGTTTACCGATTATTACCGTTGCTACTGCCTCAATGGCAAATATGTGCACATTATGCCTTATGAGCCGCGTAATCCGCATCATTTACGTTATGCTACTCAGCCTAAAACACAGGGTGAAGAGCACAAAAAACTGATGGAAACCATTACAGATTACGTATTAAAACTCAACCACGCATTAGGTTATGATTTCAACACGGTAGAGTTTGCCGTTCGCAATGGTATTCCGTATGCCATTGACTTCTGCAACCCTGCCCCTGATGCCGACATCAATTCGGTAGGTAACGAAAACTTTGATTGGATTGTAAAAAATGCCGCCAAAATGGCCATTGAAAGAGCCATAGAGCAACAAGATGGTAAAAACAACTGTACATGGGGCACCTTCACGCGGGCATCAATTACCGGTAGCGATTTGCTGACTACCACCTTCCAGCCGGCTGCGCCAGAGAAAAAGACCCCTGCCGTAAAAAAAGCTGAAACTGCGCCAAAAGTTGCAAAAGATAAAAAAGCCCCGGCCAAAAAAGAAGAACCTGCCGCTAAAACAGTTGCAAAGAAAAAATAATTTTTATCTTGGTGGGTAATATGGGTTTATTACCCACCCAAGCTAAACTGTTTCTCTCTTATACATCCTGAACTAAGAAAATTATGGCGCAATTTACACTAGGTATTGAGGAAGAATTTCAGACTATTGACCCCAAAACCCGTGAGCTTCGTTCGCACATGTCTAAAATTGTAGAGGGTGGCCAGGTGATTCTGCAGGAGAGAATCAAGCAGGAAATGCACCAGGCAGTGGTAGAGATGATATCAAGTGTGTGCGAGAACATTCAACAGGCGCGTGAAGAAGTTACTTACCTGCGCCGAATGCTGTTCGACCTGGCAGCCAAGCAAAACCTACACATTGCCGCTGCGGGTACGCACCCTTTTTCTGACTGGCAACGGCAACTCATTACCCCCAACGAAAGGTATGAAAAACTGATTGACGACATGCGCGATGTGGCTCGTTCAAATCTTATTTTTGGCTTACACGTTCATGTGGGTATTCCAAATCGTGAAGAAGGCATGCAGATTCTGAACACCGCCCGCTATTTTCTGCCGCACATATACGCCTTGTCAACCAATTCGCCGTTCTGGTGTGGGCGCAATACCGGCTTTAAGTCGTATCGCTCAAAGGTTTTCGACAAATTCCCGAGAACCGGTATACCAGATTATTTTTCAAGCGTGGCAGAGTACGACAACTACGTAAACCTGCTCATTAAAACCAACTGTATTGATAACGGCAAGAAAATCTGGTGGGATATCCGCCTGCATCCGGTCTACCCTACGGTTGAGTTCCGTATCTGCGATATACCAATGCGTGCCGACGAAACCATCTGTCTGGCTGCTTTAATGCAGGCAATAGTGGCTAAAATACATAAGTTGCACCAACAGAACCTGAGTTTCAGACCCTACCACCGGATGCTCATCAGCGAAAACAAATGGCGTGCAGCCAGGTACGGTATAGCCGGAAACCTGATTGATTTTGGTAAAGAAATAGAAGTACCTTACAGCCACCTGGCCGAAGAACTCATTGAGTTTGTTGATGATGTACTTGACGAACTGGGTAGCCGTAAAGAAGTGGAATACATACATGAAATTTTAAAGATGGGTACCGGAGCCGACAGACAGCTGCGGGTGTTTGAAGAAACCCAAAACATGAAGTCGGTGGTTGATTACATAGTTTCCGAAACCAGAATTGGTTTGTAATTAGGAACAAACAGACCAGAACGAAGTGTTTTTATTGAATAGTAAAGGCCAGATCCTGTAGGTTAGCACACTAACTTGCAGGATTTGCCTTCTTTTAAGGGTATATACACCCTGTATTTCGGCAGATTTTGTTAAATTTGTGTTATTTTTTACTAAAATAAGCCTTATGATGCTACTCATAAGCCCCTTATTATGATGAAGATTGCAATTTTAGACCTATACGACGGCCGACCCAACGAAGGTATGCGTTGTATAAAAATGTTGTGCGACCAGTTTCTGGCGCAGGAAGGTACGGGTGGTGAGTACGACATTTTTGATGTACGTCAGAAAAACGAAATACCCGATATATACAATTATCAAATTTTTATATCTACCGGCGGCCCGGGTAACCCATTGCCTGAAGGGCACCCTTGGGAGAAAAAATTTACCGGCTTTATTGACAGCATCTTTGCGTACAACGCAACCCATGAGGTGAAGAAATACCTGTTTCTGATTTGTCATTCTTTTCAGATAGCCAGTCATCATCTGGGTTTTGGTAGCGTTTGCAAGCGGAGGTCTACTTCATTTGGCGTAATGCCAATACATCGCACGGAAGAAGGTGAAAACGAGCCATTATTTGAAAAACTACCTGAGCTATTTTATGCAGTTGACTCAAGAGACTATCAGTTAATTCAACCTGATTGGGATAAAATAAACGCGTTTGGTGCCAAAGTACTATGTCTCGAGAAAATCAGACCTTATGTTCCGTTAGAGCGGGCTATTATGGCCATCAGGTTCTCTGATGAAGTCTTCGGTACGCAGTTTCACCCCGAAGCTGATTCTGAAGGCATGATGAGATACTTTAAGCAGGAAGAAAAAATGCTGGCCGTTATTAAAGAATACGGAGCCGACAAATACGAAGAAATGATTGACAGGCTGGATGACCCTGACAAGATAATGCTAACTGAGGCAGTAATCATTCCGACGTTCCTGAGAAATGCGGCTGAGCATCTGGTCGAGCTGGCATAAAATCAGCAAAATTTATTCTTACATTTATTAAAAGCGCTATTTATGATACCTGAAATACGCCGCCAGTTTAACGAAAGTTTTTCAACAGAGAAATATGAAGCCTTTTTGGCTGAAATTGAAAGAGACTTCCCCGGCCAACTGGACTTCCGCATTGCTGAAACACCCGTTTTTGTACCCCAGGCGTTGAAAATAAAGCTATTGCAGGCTTGTAATGATATTATTGATACCATAAAAAAAGATGATTTTAAGGCAAAGACAGAGAGGGCTATTCCGGCTAATCAGTATGTGCCCAATGAAGATAAACATCCTAATTTTCTGGCTGTTGATTTTGCGGTTTGTAAAGACGCCAACGGCGAATTAATCCCACAACTGATAGAATTACAGGGTTTTCCGTCTTTATTTGCTTATCAATGGTATCTGGGTCAGAAATACAGAAAGTTTTTTGCCGTACCTAAAAACTTTAACCAGTTTTTTAACCGGCTAAATATGGCAACTTATGTAGAAGCCATGAGAAAAGTATTGTTAGGCAATGAAAAAGCCGAAAATTTAATTCTGCTTGAAATTTACCCTGAAAAGCAAAAAACAAGGCTTGATTTTGAAATAAGCAAACAACTTTGGGGTATTGAGCCGGTTTGTTATACAAAAATAAAGAAAAACGGACGGAAACTCTTTTATGAAAAAGAAGGCCGCCAGATTGAAATCAAACGGATTTACAACCGCCTGATTTTTGATGACCTGCTGCAGAATTATCCTGATTTAGAGACAGAGTTTAAACTGACTGACGACGTAGATGTAAAATGGGTAACACACCCCAACTGGTTTTTCAGAATCAGTAAGTTTACATTACCGCTGCTCAGGAGCCCTTATGTGCCAGAAAGTTATTATTTGTCTGATTTAAAAGAATATCCTGCCGATTTAGAAAACTTTGTACTTAAACCCTTGTTTTCTTTCGCAGGAAGTGGCGTAAAACTTGATTTTACGAAGTCTGACCTGGACGCTATCAGCGACAAAGAAAATTATCTGATTCAGAAAAAAGTAAAATATGAGCCAATTATTGAAGATACAGAGGGCAAGCTCATAAAAACAGAAATACGGATGCTATTCGTGTGGGACGATACTGCGCAGCGTCCTTCCCTTGTAACCAATCTGGCAAGGCTCAGTCGCGGCGAAATGATAGGTGTCAATTTTAATAAAAATTTCGACTGGGTCGGCGGCAGTTGCGCCTTCTTTGAAGAATAAACGAAATAACTTTTCAGCTAAAAGCCGGCAGGATTAACAACCTTCCGGCTTTTTTGTGGCCTTACAAGGGCTTAAAAATCAATGCAATACCTGATTTTCAGATTTTATTTTTAGATTGTATCGCTATTCAAACCTTATACAAACTAAAATAATGAAATTCTCTTCTACTTTAATTTACTTGTTGCTGTTGCTCATGGGCTTGGGTGCCTCTGCACAAAGCTTTAGCGTAAGTGAAAACAAACGGTTTATTCTGAAAGACGGCACGCCGTTTTTCTGGTTAGGCGATACCGCCTGGGAGCTATTCCACCGCCTCAATCGTGAAGATGCCGATTATTATCTGAAAAAACGTGCGGCACAACATTACACCGTTATACAGGCGGTTGCTCTGGCCGAGTTTGACGGCCTGAATGTGCCTAACCCGTATGGAGACAAGCCGCTGATAGATAACGACGCTTCAAAGCCTAATGAGGCGTATTTCAGGCACGTAGACTACGTAATTGACAAAGCTGCTGAATATGGTCTCATAATTGGTTTCCTGCCTACCTGGGGCGATAAACTGAACAAATCAAGCTGGGGAAAAGGCCCGGAGGTATTTAACACCGGTAACGCGCGTATATATGGCAAATGGCTGGCTGAAAGATATAAGCACAGAAAAAATATTATCTGGATTCTGGGTGGTGACCGTAACCCCCGCCCCAATACCAACGATGTAGAAGTGTGGCGAGCCATGGCCGCAGGTATAACAGAAGGTGTAGGTGGTAACGACAAGGCTTTGATTACCTACCACCCTCAGCCCAATAGAGAAGGAGCCAGTGAGTGGTTTCATGACGATACATGGTTCGACTTCAACATGTTTCAGAACGGTCATTGTCGTGATACCCCAATTTATGACCACATTAAGGGCGCATACGACCGGCCAAACACGAAACCCGTAATTGACGGAGAACCCATATATGAAGACCACCCCGTTTGTTTCAATGCCCATGATTTAGGAACAACAAATGCCTACGATGTACGCAAATATGCGTATCTGGATGTATTTGCCGGGGCTTTCGGGCATACTTATGGTTGTCATGATATCTGGCAGATGTATTCGCCTGACCGCGAAGCCGTCAATAATCCACATATTTACTGGCAACAGGCCATTGATTTACCGGGTGCAAAACAAATGCAATGGCTAAGAAAACTGATAGAATCACGCCCTTTTCTTGACCGCGTTCCTGACCAGTCATTAATTGTAGAAAATAACCTGCCTCCTGCCGAGCGTATTCAGGCTACCAGAGGGCAAAACTACGCCTTTGTGTATACTGCGGTAGGTAAGTCATTTACGGTTAATCTGGGAAAGATTTCTGGCTTACAAGTTAATGCATACTGGTTTGACCCTCGCACGGGCAAAACAGAAGCCATTGCCCGGATAGAAAACAAAGGCACACACCGGTTCACTCCACCGCGCTATGGTTACGGGCAAGACTGGGTACTGATTCTTGACGATGCCAGCAGGAACTTCCCCAATCCATAAACCACCTGTCAGGCAAAAAAAATACCCCGCATTACTGCGGGATATTTTCATATTTACAATGTATTACGCATCTTATCAGGCAACTTCAGCTGCAATCAGATTCAACGCCGAACCAGCCTTGAACCATTCAATCTGGCTCGCGTTGTAGGTATGGTTCAACTTGATTTCATCTTTCGAACCGTTGGCATGGTGCGCTACCAGTGTTAAAGGTACTCCTTCAGCAAAGGTGGTCAGGCCAAGAATATCAAAAGTATCATCTTCCTGAATCTTATCGTAGTCTTCAGGGTTGGCAAAAGTCAATGCCAGCATCCCTTGTTTTTTCAGGTTGGTTTCGTGAATACGCGCAAATGAACGTACAACAATGGCACGCACACCCAGGTGGCGTGGTTCCATAGCGGCATGCTCACGAGACGAACCTTCACCGTAGTTTTCGTCGCCCACTACAATAGTGCCAATTCCGGCAGCTTTGTAGGCACGTTGTACGGTTGGTACTTCACCGTATTGGCCGGTTATCTGGTTCTTAACAGTATTGGCTGAGCCGTTTGCAAAGTTAATGGCGCCAATCAACAGGTTATTAGAAATATTATCCAGGTGACCACGGTATTTCAACCATGGGCCAGCCATAGAAATATGGTCAGTTGTACATTTACCTTTGGCTTTTATCAACAATTTCAGGCCGGTAAGGTCGGTACCTTCCCATGCCTTGAAAGGCTCTAACAATTGCAGACGGTCAGATGTCGGGCTTACTGCAACTTTTACTTTGCTACCATCTTTTTTAGGTTTCTGGTATCCGGCATCTTTCACATCAAAGCCCATAGGAGGCAATTCAACACCCTGTGGTGCATCCAGTTTTACCTGCTCACCTTTTTCGTTAAGTAACGTATCTTTCAAAGGATTGAAAGTCAGGCTACCTGCAATGGCAAATGCGGTAACGATTTCCGGTGATGCCACAAACGCGTGTGTGTTTGGGTTACCATCGGCACGTTTCGCAAAGTTTCTGTTAAATGAGGTGATGATTGAGTTACGCTCGCCTTTTTCAGCGCCATGGCGCGCCCATTGACCAATACAAGGCCCACAGGCATTAGCCAGTACTACCCCGCCAATAGAATTGAAGGTATCAAGTATACCGTCTCTTTCGGCAGTGTAGCGCACCAGCTCAGAACCCGGAGTGATGGTGAACTCAGATTTTGCCAAAATATGTTTTGACGCCGCCTGTGCTGCAACAGATGCCGCGCGGGTCATGTCTTCATAAGATGAGTTTGTACATGAGCCAATCAAGCCTACATCCAGTTTCTCAGGCCATTTGTTTTTCTTAACGGCTTTGGCAAATTTAGAAAGAGGCCAGGCAAGGTCTGGTGTGAACGGACCATTGATACGCGGCTCCAATCTTGAAAGATTAATTTCAATTACCTGGTCGTAGTATGCTTCAGGATTATCGATACACTCCTGGTCAGGGCGAAGCAAATCTTTAATGCCATTAGCCAGAGAAGCTACTTTGGCACGGCCAGTGGCTTTCAGATAAGCCGCCATTTTGCGGTCATAACCAAATAAAGAGGTAGTTGCACCAATTTCGGCACCCATGTTACAGATGGTACCTTTACCGGTTGCCGAAAGGCTGTCTGCGCCTTTACCAATATATTCAACAATATAACCTGTTCCACCTTTAACAGTCAGGCGGCCTGCCACTTCAAGAATTACATCTTTTGGTGCTGCCCATCCTTTCAGTTTTCCGGTTAATTTAACGCCAATCAGTTTAGGCATTTTCAGTTCCCATGCCAGGCCAGACATTACGTCGCAGGCATCGGCACCACCTACACCAATAGCAACCATACCCAAACCACCGGCATTTGGCGTGTGAGAGTCGGTACCAATCATCATACCACCCGGAAAAGCATAGTTTTCAATCACAACCTGGTGAATGATACCCGCACCGGCTTTCCAGAAACCAATGCCATATTTATTTGAAACCGAAGAAAGGAAATCGTATACTTCTTTATTTTTTTCGTTGGCAACTCTCAAATCTTCTGCCGCGCCTACTTTTGCCTGAATCAGGTGGTCGCAGTGTACAGTAGAAGGAACAGCAACTTTTGGGCGTCCGGTAGTCATAAACTGCAATAATGCCATCTGTGCGGTAGCATCTTGCATGGCTACGCGGTCAGGAGCAAAATCAACATAGTCTACGCCTCTGCTATACGTTTTTGCAGGGTTTCCCTCCCACAAGTGAGAATAAAGGATTTTTTCCGCTAAAGTAAGAGGTCTACCTACTAATTTTCGAGCGGCCTCTACTCTTTCGGGCATTCGAGCATAGACGCTCTTAATCATATCTAAATCAAAAACTGCCATTTGTTAAAGAAATTTTTAAATGTTAAAAACTCAAATACGGATTGTATAGATGAGGATTGCGCCAAAATTACAAAACATCGTCAAATTTTGAATAGTAATTTATTAAATATTGCTAAAAATATATATCTAAACGCATATCACTGCCATTAATCTTCCGAGCCATCTATTTAATAAACCTCAAACCACTGCATTTTTGTTCAAAACTTATCGGTTTTAGATTTTTTTATTAAAATTTCCAAAACTTTTGTATTCTCTTTTGCATTAATATCTTAATATCGCACAAAATTTAAAATTGAAGACCAAAGAATGTCAAAAAACTTAGTCATAGTTGAGTCCCCTGCAAAAGCAAAAACCATAGAAGGTTATCTTGGAAAAGATTTTATTGTGAAATCAAGTTTTGGCCATGTCAGAGATTTGCCTGAAAAAGAACTGGGCATTGATATAAATAAAAACTTCGCTCCCAAATACACTATTTCTGCCGATAAAACGAAGGTTATAAACGAACTGAAGAAAATTGCCAAAGAATCAGAAACCGTATGGCTGGCAACTGACGACGACCGTGAGGGAGAAGCCATATCATGGCATCTGAAAGAGTCGTTAGGCCTGAAAGACAGCACTCCGAGAATTGTTTTCAGAGAAATTACAAAAAAAGCCATTACCAATGCCATTGAGAACCCCCGCACCATTGATATGGACCTGGTGAATGCACAGCAGGCACGGAGGATTCTGGACCGCCTCGTGGGCTTTGAATTGTCGCCGGTTTTATGGCAGAAAATCAGAACCGGCGAACGCACCAATCTATCTGCCGGAAGGGTGCAGTCGGTGGCAGTGCGTTTAATTGTAGAGCGTGAAAGAGAAATTGATGGCCACAATTCAAAATCTTCATTTAAGGTAGTAGCACAGTTTCTGGTTGAAAAGGGCAAAGTTCTGAACGCCGAATTACCAAAAAACTTTGAAACCGAAGAGCAGGCAAGAACTTTTCTTGAAAAATGCCGCAACGCCATTTTTACCATCAAAAACCTGGAGGTAAAGCCAGGTAAAAAATCTCCGGCAGCGCCATTTACTACATCTACTTTGCAACAGGAGGCCTCTCGTAAATTAGGTTTTTCTGTATTGCAGACCATGACAGTGGCCCAGAAACTCTATGAATCGGGTAAAATCTCATACATGAGAACAGACTCAACCAACTTGTCGGGCGAGGCCATTGAAAAAGCAAAAGCCCAGATTGAGGCCGCTTATGGCGATAAATACGTAAAGGTACGCCAGTATAAAACCAAGAGTGAGTCGGCTCAGGAAGCCCACGAAGCCATCAGGCCAACTGATTTCAGCAGAGAAAAAGTGGATGGCGACAGAAACGAGCAACGCCTGTATGATTTAATCTGGAAACGCTCTATTGCTTCTCAGATGGCAGATGCCGAACTGGAAAGAACCATTGCTACCATTGGGATATCAACCACAGCTGAAGAATTAGTGGCTACCGGTGAAGTAATAAAATTTGATGGTTTTCTGAAAGTATATCTCGAATCGAGCGACGATGAAGACGAAGAAAGCAAAGGTATGCTGCCTCCGTTAACTATCGGGCAACTGCTTGACCTCTCAGAAATGAAAGCCACCGAACGATTCTCGAAACCGGCTGCCAGATACACCGAGGCCAGTCTGGTTAAAAAACTGGAAGAAATGGGAATCGGGCGGCCCTCTACCTATGCCCCTACTATTTCAACCATCATCAAGCGGAATTACGTAGTAAAAGAAGACAGGCCGGGTAAAGAACGTACATTCAGAGAGTTTTCGCTGAAAAACAATAACATAACCGAAAAAGTAGGAAAAGAGACCTACGGAACCGAAAAAGCCAAGTTGTTCCCCACAAACATTGGCATTGTGGTAAATGATTTTCTGGTTGAGAATTTTGATGACGTGATTGACTTCTCGTTTACAGCCAATGTTGAAAAAGACTTCGATAAGGTGGCCGACGGCAAAGTACAATGGCAGAAAATGATTGGTGATTTTTATAAGGATTTTCATCATAAAGTAGAGCAGGCAGACAGCGCAAAAGCCACCAAAGGCGCCCGTGAACTGGGCGTTGACCCACGCACAGGCAAAAATGTTTCGGTTAAAATAGGTAAGTTTGGCCCTTATGTGCAACTGGGCGATAATACCGACGAAGAAAAGCCTGTTTTTGCCAGCCTGCTGAAAAGCCAGCTGGTAGATAATATTACGCTTGAAGATGCCCTTGCTTTGCTTGATATGCCCAAACTACCGCGCGAGGTAGGTTTCTATGAAGATAAACCGTTGGTAGTGGCTGTTGGTAAATTCGGGCCGTACATCAGGCATGACGATAAGTTCTATAACCTTGAAAAAAGCGAAGATCCATATCTGGTTACTGAACAACGCGCTATTGAAATAATTGAAGCTAAACGCAACAGCGGTGATTTGTCTCAACCTAAAGACCTGGGTATCTATGAAGGCCTGGCCGTTAATGTAGGTAAAGGCCGCTTTGGCTTTTATGTGAAACATGGCGACAAATACTATAACATTGATAAAACCATTAAAGCTGCCGAAGTAGATATTGACCAGGCAATTGAGATAATTAAAGCCAAAAAAGCAGCAGAAAGCAGTAAGATTATCAAGGAGTTTCCGGAGAACACCAGCATACAGGTACTGAACGGCCAGTATGGGCCTTACATTAAAGCTGGCAAAAGAAATGTAAAAATACCGAAAGGCACCGACCCGGCGTCGCTAACATTAGAAGACTGCCTGAAACTGGCCAACGGTTAGTACGGTTTATGGCACTTACCCCATTGCAATGAAAAACCTGGTTGTTTTAACAGGAGCCGGCATTAGTGCCGAAAGCGGTTTGAAGACCTTCAGAGACAGTGGGGGTTTGTGGGAAAACCATAGCATTGAAGATGTAGCCACTCCCAGGGGCTGGGCCAAAAACCCTGCACTTGTATTGCAGTTTTATAACGAGCGCCGCGCCAAAGCATTTGAAGCCCGGCCCAATGCCGGCCACCTTGCATTGGTTGCCTTGGAAGAGTATTTTGAGGTAAGCATCATTACCCAAAACGTTGACAATCTGCACGAGAAGGCGGGTTCTACTCATGTACTGCATCTGCATGGCGAACTCAGCAAGGTGAGAAGTGTCATGAACAAAAACCTGATTACCGATATAGGCGGTAAAGCCATTTATTTAGGAGACTTAGCCGAAGACGGGCATCAGCTTCGCCCTCATATTGTTTGGTTTGAAGAAGAAGTACCCATGATAGAACCTGCTGCTGCAATAGCCTCAGAAGCTGATATTTTTGTTGTTGTGGGCACATCTTTACAGGTTTATCCGGCAGCGGGGCTAATATATTCAGTCGGTAAATCTGTACCAAAATTCATTGTCGACCCTTTTACGCCCGAAGAAGCAGGTAATCATAAAAACCTGACTTACATTGTAGAAACCGCAACGGTAGGCGTGCCTAAACTGGCAGAAATACTTATCAGAGATTTTCAATAGCCAACCAGGCAAACTTAGCTCCATGAAAAAAATCATTGTCTTTCTACTAATGGCTCAGATGGTGTATGCCCAAAACTTTACCCAAAAACTTGATTCGCTACTTAAAAGCCACACTGAAAAAGACGGGGCCGGAATGGCCGTAATGATTATTAAGGCGGGCAAAACCCTCTATAAAGACGGTTTCGGACTGGCTGATGTTGCTACCCGAACGCCAATTACAGCACAAACCAGTTTCAGAATGGCCTCGGTATCCAAGCAGTTTACAGCCGCTTGCATTATTTTGCTTGAAAACCGAGGAATACTGCGTTATGAAGACAACCTGCTGACATTTTTTCCTGATTTTAATAAACAAACAGGCAGTAAAATAAAGATAAAACACCTGCTGACACATACTTCAGGTATAACAGACTACGAAGCCCTCTTGCCACCGAACCAGCAACTGCAAATATTGGATGCGGACGTGCTGCAAATGTTAAAAAGCCAATCTAAAACCTATTTTGAGGCCGGTAGTAAGTTCAGATACAGTAATTCGGGCTTTTGCCTGCTTCAACAAATCATTGAAAAGGTATCCGGGCAGAATTTTGTAACCTTTATCAAAGCAAACATCTTTGAGCCGCTAGCTCTGCAAAATACCACCATTTATGAAACCGGCAGACCCATACCCAACCGGGCAATGGGTTATGCACGTAATAAAGAAGGCAAGCTGTTTTTTGCTGACCAGAGCATTACAAGCGCCACCAAAGGCGATGGTTGTGTTTATACCTCTTTAGTAGATTATGAAAAATGGTATAATGCCTTATTGAACAACCAACTGTTTAACACCGAAGCCGAACTAAAAAAAATCAACTTTAAAATAGAAGGTGTAAAAGACATCAGCTATGGCCTGGGCTGGTTTAACGGAAAAGGCAGGCATGGTCTGGAGTTATATCATACCGGTAGTACCTGCGGTTTCAGCAATGTGGTTAACATGGTACCCGGCAGTAAATTTCTGTTCGTCTACTTCTCAAACATAGCAGATAACCATGCCCTTGAAAAGCCCATCAGAGACCTGCTGAAAACAGAGAAGATTGATGATACCACAGTTGATTTTGAAAAGGCTTTGAGCCTGACCAACTAATACAAAAAAAGCCCGGCTCAATAAAGAACCGGGCTTAACTTTGAATCTATTTTCAGTTCAATTGCGCTTCCAATTTAGAAGTAAGAATGTGTTTCGGAACGGCTCCTACAATTTTATCAACCATCTGACCATTTTTGAAAATCATCAGTGTAGGAATAGAACGGATACCGAAGTTCATCGGAACATTAGAGTTTGCATCAACGTCCATTTTACCGATAATTGCTTTACCTTCATAGTCGCCTGCCATTTCTTCAACAACCGGGCCAATCATCTTACATGGTCCGCACCACTCTGCCCAAAAATCAACTAATACAGGTTTGTCAGAGTTAATCAGTTCAGCAAAATTTGCGTCCGTGATTTCAATTGCTTTATGTGCCATTTTTTATTGAATTTATACCCGTTGCCTACTATTGGCAAAAGGTTTTTAAGGTTTAAATTTTGTTCTTACAGGTCTAACAAAACCGCGTTTCAGAAAAGTTCCATCAGGCGAAAACAACATTTTCATCACCTACAATTTTCCTGAGTTCCTTCACGAAATCGTTGGTTGAAGCCACTTTAGACTTGCGCGACAACAGTAAGACATCTAACCTTTCATCGGCATCATGTACAGATAACTTGAAGTCGAACGTACCCGGAAAGCGCGAAGTAGCTGCATCAATTTCTTCAATAAGCCCTGCATTAATTTGCTGCAAACCAATAATGATTTTTATCTCTTTAAACATCTTGTTGCGTAATTCGCTTAGCAGCTCCATATTTAAAGGTTTAAAGTCCCATTCTCCTTCCCTGCCCCATTTGTTTTGCAGTTTACCTCTGATGAACAAAAACAGCCCCATGTTCAGGAATTTCGAGAAATTGACGTAGTCTTGCCCGAACAGCATCATCTCCATGCTTGAGTTGTAATCTTCCAGTTTCAGAATACCAAACGGGTTACCGTTTTTGGATTGCTTGTGCTGCACCGATGATACCACCCCGCCAATGGTTATTTCTTTATTGAGATTATTTTCATCAAACACCTGGTCAAGCGGCACACAACGTTTCATTTCCATCGAGAATTCATCCAGCGGATGCCCGGAAATGTAAAACCCAACCACATCTTTTTCAAATTTCAGCTTCTGAATATCACCCCACTCTTCGGTTGGAGCAATTTTAGGTCTGGCAATATCAAAACCGCTTCCACCCACGGCACCAAACAAAGAATTTTGCCCGGCAGAGGCGTTCTCATGAAATTTATTGGCATATCTGATTAGCTTTTCAATCAGCGATGTGCCGTCAGAATCATCAAAATATTGTGCCCGGTGTAATTCAGTAAAGCAGTCAAAAGCCCCGGCATAAGCAAAAGATTCCAGTGTCTTTTTGTTAACGGTTCTCAGGTTAACACGTGTTATAAAATCAAAAATATCGGTAAATGCACCACCTTTGGTTCGTTCTTCAATTACGGCATCTACGGCGGCATCGCCGGTGCCTTTAATGCCACCCATACCAAAGCGTATTTCTCCTTTTTTGTTAACACTGAACTGCTTGTGCGACTCATTTACGTCAGGCCCCAGAATAGGCAGGCCAATGGCCCGGCACTCTTCCATAAAGAAAGTTATCTTATCAATATTACCCAATTGAGACGTTAATACGGCTGCCATGTATTCTGACGGATAATGGGCTTTCAGATAGGCTGTCTGATACGCCACAAACGCATAACAGGTAGAGTGCGACTTGTTAAAGGCATAAGAGGCGAAGGCTTCCCAGTCGGTCCATATTTTTTCAAGTACTTTTTCAGGATGCCCCTTGGCTTTGGCTCCTTCCAGAAACTGCGGTTTCAGTTTATCAAGTGTCTTCCGGTCTTTTTTACCCATTGCTTTCCGCAATACGTCGGCATCTCCTTTAGAGAACCCGGCCAGTTTCTGCGACAACAACATTACCTGTTCCTGATAAACCGTAATACCGTAGGTTTCACCCAGATACTCCTCCATGTCTGGCAAGTCGTAGGTTACTTCTTCCCGGCCATGCTTACGGTTAATAAAATTCGGAATGTACGCAATAGGCCCCGGGCGATACAGGGCATTCATGGCAATGAGGTCATCCAGGCGGTCAGGTTTCAGGTCTTTCATGTATTTTTTCATACCGTCAGACTCAAACTGGAATACCGCATTGGTTTCCCCTCTCTGAAACAACTCATAAGTTAACTTATCATCCAGAGGGATACTGTCAATATCAATTTCCACGCCATGATTCTCCTTAATCATCCGCAGGCAGTCCTTAATAATGGTCAGGTTTCGCAGACCCAGAAAGTCCATCTTAATAACCCCGGCATCTTCAATAATTTTGCCCTCATATTGGGTTATCAGCAGGTCAGAATCTTTAGAGGTAGAAACCGGCAGAATATTATACAATGCTTCGGGGGCAATAATAATACCCGCTGCATGTATACCGGTATTACGTACGGTTCCTTCCAGTTTTTCGGCCTGATGCAATACTTTGGCTGTCAGGTCAGCGCCGTTATACATGGCCCGCACTTTCTTCACATTTTCAATCTCATCGGGTTGTAAACCTAATTCAGAAAGACTTTTGGGGCCGTCAAGCGGGTAATGTATCAGTTTCTGAAAATCAATACCATAAGTAGGTTTATCGGGTATCAGCTTGGCAATGTAGTTGGCGTCAGCCAATGGTAATTCCATCACGCGGGCCACGTCTTTAATTGACGATTTCGTGGCCATCGTACCATAAGTAATAATCTGCGCAACCTGATTTTTGGTGTATTTCTGCACCACATAGTCAATCACCTTCTGGCGGCCTTCATCATCAAAGTCGGTATCAATATCGGGCATTGATTTCCGGTCAGGGTTCAGGAAACGCTCAAAAAGCAGGTTGTATTTAATGGGGTCAATATTGGTAATACCAATGCAATAAGCCACGGCGCTACCAGCGGCGCTACCCCGGCCGGGGCCTATCATAACGCCCAGGTCTCGCCCGGCCTTGATAAAGTCAGATACGATCAGAAAGTACCCCGCAAAACCCATTGATTTGATGGTGAAGAGCTCAAAATCAAGGCGTTCCTGAACTTCTACCCCTATTTCGCCATAGCGTTTCATGGCGCCTTCGTAGGTCAGGTGTTTCAGGTACTCCCACTGGTTCATCACATCATCTGCGTGAATCTTAAATTCCGGAGGAATCGGGAAATTCGGCAACATAATGTCTCGCTTCAGTTTGAGCGTTTCAACTTTATCTACAATCTCGTTTGTGTTATCAATTGACTCCGGCAGGTCATGAAACAAGGTCGACATCTCCTGAGTTGTCTTGAAATAAAACTGGTCGTTGTAGAACGCAAACCGCGTATCTCTTGAAGAAGACTCGTCATCATTAAACTCCTTGGCAGAAGGTGTCGACAGTTTTTCGTTGGTATTAACACAAAGCAGAATATCGTGTGCCACCCAGTCTTGCTGGTCTACATAGTGGCTATCGTTGGAGGCAATGATTTTTACCCCATACTTTTTGGCAAACTTCACCAGCACCTCGTTTACCTTAATTTGCTCCGGAATATCATGTCGTTGAATCTCCACATAATAATCTTCGCCGAATCTGTCCAGCCACCACCTGAACTCCTTTTCTCCCTCTTCTTCACCCTTCCTCAAAATGGCTTTGGGTACCGACGCCCCAATACAGCAGGTCGTAGCTATAAGCCCCTCTTTATATTGCTCAATTAAAGCCTTGGTAACCCTCGGAAACTTTCCATAAAGGCCTTCAATGTAGCCTAAAGAGCAAAGTTTGGTCAGGTTTTTATATCCGGTGGCATTTTTGGCCAGTAATAACTGATGGAAACGCTGGTCTTTCTGTTCTTTGGTAAACTGCTTGCGGGTGTGGTCTTCTACTACATAAAACTCGCAGCCAACAATGGGCTTTACGTTATACTTTCCGGCAGTGGCCACAAAGTCAAACACCCCAAACATGTTGCCGTGGTCTGTAATGGCCATAGCGGGCATATTGTCGGCCTGTGCTTTGGCAAACAATTTTTTAATATCTGAGGCGCCGTCGAGTAATGAAAACTGCGTGTGGTTATGTAAATGAGAAAACTGCATAGTAGGTTTTTAACTGATTCAATCACACTAAATTAACTAAAATATCTGAATGAGAACCGAATATTTTTGAAGCAAATGATAAAACCCTGAATATCAATAGTCGGTTTTTATAAATTTTAAGTCTTTAAAAGGAACAGTTATCCGGCCTGAGAAGTTTTCAGTTTTTTTTGATTTCTATTCAGACTTTTTTTAGCAATTTTACCGCCTCCATCTATTTTGTATTTTTATAATAAAACTTTGCAAGAATTTAATATCCTGACTGATGCCCGTTAATAAAAGTGAAATTGAGGCCATATTTAAAAACATTAATAAACTTCGGATAGGCGTAATTGGCGACTTCGCTGTCGACTTTTATTATGATATTAATTATAATACGAAGGAATTTTCGGTTGAAACAGGAAAAGAGGTGTTCTGGGCAAGTAAACCGCACTCGTCTTTAGGGGCGGCCGGAAACGTAGTTAATAACCTGAGTGCCTTGGGCGTAAACGACATCAGGGTGTTTGGCTGTGTAGGAGACGATATTTATGGCCGAGAAATGCTGAGTCTGTTCAACGCTATTGGTGTTAACACCCGGTTTCTGAAAGTTCTGGCTGAAGACTGGGACACCTGTACTTATACCAAGCCTATGTCTGACGACGGAGAATCTAACCGGTTGGATTTTGGCACAAACAACCAGTTAGCCAATCACCTGTTTGATGAATTACTAGCCACTTTAGGCGATTCTCTTCCTGAACTAGACGTTTTAATTATTAATCAGCAGTTTCCAAACCCCTTGTTAAATCCACAGCGGATAGCCCTTCTTAATCAGTTAATTGCTGGTTTTTCGCAATGCTTGTTTGTATCAGACCTGCGGGCTTATGGCTATTGCATTAAAAATACGATACTGAAAGTAAATACCGAAGAAATGGCAAAGCTGCTGGGTATTAAACATATTAACGAAGCCGATGAAAACGCCTGCATTACCCACGGCAAAGCGTTACAGTCGCTCATTGGCGACAGCCTCATTGTTACCCGCGGCGAACACGGCATATTATACATGGACAAACAGGAAACTAAAAATGTAAAGGCGATTCCGATTACCAGCGAGATTGACACCGTTGGTGCCGGAGATACCGTAGTGGCTGCATTTTCTGCTACCAGAGGTTCAGGGGCAACCATTGAGCAATCGCTTGAAATTGCCAACCTGGCCGCTGCCGTAACCGTGCAGAAACTCAGACAAACCGGCACGGCAAGTCCATCAGAAATCCTAAACGTTTATCATAAGTATTCAACCCTTAAATAATCAATTATAAACCTATGTACTCAAAAGAGACTGCGCTGCAACTGCGCAACGAAATAAAAGACTACCTGAACACAGGCCTGCTGCCTTTCTGGATTAAAAGAACAGTTGATAATCAATATGGAGGTTTTCTGACACACTTTGATCAATATGGTAATGACTCAGGCGAAGACGAAAAATCATTGATAGCCCAAAGCCGCTCAGTGTTTACTTATTCGTCTGCCCACAGAGCCGGATACGGTGATGGTAAGCTGGCCGAAATGGCACGTCATGGGGTAGATTTTCTTTTGAACAAAATGTGGGACGAAGAGTATGGCGGTTTCTATTGGATGGTGAACCGCAAAGGTGAAGTTACCTGCGACGAGAAAATTTTGTACGGCCACAGCTTTGTCATTTATAGCTTAAGTGAATATACCCTGGCAACCGGCGACCCACGCGGCCGTGAGTATGCCGAAAAAGTATTTAACTTATTGCAGGTGCATGCAGTAGATACCTACTATGGCGGCTATTGGGAAATGTTTTTAAGAAACTGGGACTTAAAAGGTCCTGGCGCTGCCGGTGGAGACCGCAAGACACTAGATGCCCACATGCACTTAATGGAGGCCTTTACCACCCTTTATGAGTGCACAGGCAAGCAGGTGCATCGTCGTAAGTTGCTTGAAATAATAGAATTGCTAACAACTAAGGTAATGCACCCGCAGTATGGCACGGGTATTCCCCAGTTCTGGGCTGACTGGTCGGTGGCACCGCAGATTAAATTTGATATTGTATGGGGTTGGGATCGCTTTACGGAAGACGGACAAAAAGCCGCTGCCGAAGACAACACCAGTTATGGCCACAATTCAGAGTTTGCGTGGTTACTCATGCACGCACTGGATATTCTGGGCCTACCTTATGACACCCATCGCGAGCAGATTATAAAATCTTTCAATCACTCGGTAACTTATGGCATCGACTGGGAGTTTGGCGGCGTTTATGTAGAGGGTTCTCATGCCGGCGAGGTTTATGACCGCGAGAAGGAATTCTGGCAACAGGCCGAAATGCTGATTGGTATGCTGGATGCCTTCAGATACCTGAAAGACGAAAAATATTGGGAGGCCTACGTAAACGTACATCGTTTTGTGTTTGATAAAATGATTAACCATGAACTGGGAGAATGGTGGCCTTTAATGACCCGCCAGGGTGTGCCTATCTGGAAGCACATGAGCCATTCGTGGAAGATAAACTATCATGATGTACGCTCTATGGTACAATCTGTGGTGCGATTAGACAAGATTTTGAACTCAAATTTGTAAAAACAAGATTTCTATTGTATTTTTGCACCCCAATTTACTTTTTTTGTTCAATACTTAAAGTTCAATACAATGCCAAAACAAAAAACCAATTCTGGAGCAAAAAAACGCTTCAAAATTACAGGTACAGGCAAAATCAAGCGTAAACACGCTTTTCATAGCCACATCCTGACAAAAAAATCTAATAAACGTAAAAGAAACCTGGTTTCAGCTACGCTTGTTAGCCCGGCAGATACCAACCGTATCGAGTCGTTATTAAGTATGTAATGGTAGTCTGTGTAAGACTCTTACAATGGTTCAATTGTTTCACCCGATGAATGGCACCAAAGAGTAAAGATGTAAATCTGAACCGCCAAAGTCAAAAAACTAAAAATTAAAATGCCTAGAAGTGTAAATCACGTTGCCTCAAGAGCAAGACGTAAAAAAGTTTTAAAATTAGCCAAAGGCTATTACGGACGTCGTAAGAACGTTTGGACGGTTGCTAAAAACGCCGTTGAAAAAGGTTTGGTATATGCTTATGAAGGTCGTAAGCAAAAGAAAAGAAGTTACCGTCGTTTATGGATTGTCCGTATCAACGCAGGGGTTCGTCCGTTAGGAATGTCATACTCTGTATTGATTGACAAACTAAACAAGGCTGGTATTGAATTGAACAGAAAAGTATTGGCCGACTTGGCTTTGAACCACCCTGAGGCGTTCAGAGCTGTAGTTGAGAAAGTAAAATAAGAAGCAGGTTTAAATCTGTAATAAGGAGGTATCAATTTCATTGGTACCTCTTTTTTTGTGGCAGTTTGTCAGCTTTCAATAATCAGGGTTTTAAGCCCTTTCCATTTGCCATCGGCATCTTTGCCAATCAGGTAGGCCTCAATTTCTACCCTGCCCGCGCGCAGGTATTCCAGCTCTGTCAGATTTTCTTCCATAATCTTTTTTATGGTTGCAAACTTTTCAGCGCGTTCAATTTCATAATCAGTCCACCAGTCTTGTTTATTGAGTACCACGTCAAAAAACTTTTCCCAGGGCATTGTTTCTACTCTTTCGGTGGCAGGCAGCCCAATGTATTTTCTGAAAAGAATAGTATTAAACGGGGCCTGATGGTCGGCCTGCCAGTCAATAACTTTTAGCCTTTCATCAGACTCACTGGGGTATAACAATCCTTCCACACATTCTTTCAGCATGTCTACAACTGACTTTCTGGCCAATGCAGCTTCTCTTGAAGATTCAGCAGGGTTACGGTTAATTTTTGTTTCCATTGTTTACGCTTTTTGAAAGCATGAGGAACTGACAAAGTATAGCTATTTATTAATATGGTCTAAAAGTAACTAAAAATAATAAGATTATATTGAAATAGGCTAACAAAATAAATAAAAAATTAAAATTTACATTTGTGGCCGAATCCCCCGGGCAACAGGGCTGATTCATACTTATCAGGTAAGCATTGTTTTTTTTGCTTTATTTCAACAGCTGCTGACTTAAATGTACATAAGAGATGCGTCAATGGCAGATTTACTGATGAAAGATTGGAGAAGCATTGGCCAAAAAATCTTATTGATGGCCGCCTACTCTACTGACATACTGCCAATCTGTCAGTTTTTTCTGCCAAATAAGTGCTTGGCACGTCCATTGATGAAATAGAGTTAAACTATTCTGAATTAATTTACTGAAATATCAATATGGGAAAAATTATTGGAATTGACTTAGGAACAACAAACTCATGTGTGGCTGTAATGGAAGGTAATGAACCAGTGGTTATTGCCAACAGTGAAGGCGCCCGCACAACTCCTTCAATCGTTGCGTTTTTAGAAAATGGTGAGAAAAAAGTAGGTGCTCCTGCTAAGCGTCAGGCTATCACCAATCCTAAAAATACAATTCAATCTGTTAAACGTTTCATGGGTAAACGTTTCAATGAGGTTAGTGCAGAAATGAAAACAATTGCCTATGATGTAGAGCAGGGTGCAAACAACACGCCGCGTGTCCGCATAGGTGACCGCCAATATACTCCTCAGGAAATCTCGGCTTTCATTCTTCAGAAAATGAAACAAACCGCCGAAGATTATCTGGGAACAACCGTGAGCGAAGCCGTTATTACGGTTCCTGCTTACTTTAACGATGCTGAGCGTCAGGCCACTAAAGAGGCGGGTATCATTGCAGGTCTTGATGTAAAACGTATCATCAACGAGCCTACAGCCGCAGCATTGGCCTATGGCCTTGACAAACAAGGCAAAGACATGACCGTTGCCGTGTTTGACTTAGGTGGTGGTACATTCGATATCTCGGTTCTTGAATTAGGTGATGGCGTATTTGAAGTTAAAGCAACCGACGGCGATACGCATTTAGGCGGTGATGACTTTGACCAGGTGATTATCGAATGGCTTGCCGATGAATTTAAAAAAGATGAAGGCATTGATTTACGTCAGGATGCCATGGCGCTTCAACGTTTGAAAGAAGCAGCCGAAAGAGCTAAAATAGAGTTGTCAAGCTCAACTCAGACAGAAATCAACCTGCCTTATATCTTCCCGGTAAATGGTATTCCAAAACACCTGGTAAGATCTTTAAGCCGTGCCAAATTTGAACAACTGGCTGATAGCCTTATCCAAAGAGCTATGGAGCCTTGCCGCAGAGCCATTAAAAACTCAGGCTTAAATGTAAATGATATCGACGAAGTGATTCTGGTTGGTGGTTCAACCCGTATCCCTCGCGTTCAGGAAGAAGTTGAAAAGTTCTTTGGTAAAAAACCATCGAAGAGCGTAAACCCTGACGAAGCCGTTGCCATTGGCGCTGCCATTCAGGGTGGTGTATTAACAGGCGAAGTAAAAGACATTCTTTTGCTGGACGTTATCCCGCTTTCATTAGGTATCGAAACCATGGGCGGCGTGTTCACCAAAATGATTGAAGCCAATACAACGATTCCGACCAAGAAAAACGAAGTGTTCTCAACCGCAGCCGATAACCAGCCGTCTGTTGAGTTGCATATCTTACAAGGCGAACGCCCAATGGCTTCGCAAAACCGTACGTTAGGTCGTTTCCACTTAGACGGAATACCACCGGCACCACGCGGTGTACCTCAGATTGAAGTAACTTTTGACGTAGACGCCAATGGTATCCTGAACGTAACGGCCAAAGATAAAGGCACCGGTAAAGAGCAAAAAATCCGTATCGAGGCATCGTCTGGCTTGTCAGACGCCGAAATCCAGAAAATGCGAGATGAAGCCAAAGCTAACGAAGAAGCCGACAAGATTGAAAAAGAGAAAATTGAAAAAGTAAATGCGGCCGATGCGATGATTTTCAGTACCGAAAAACAATTGAAAGAATACGGCGACAAATTATCGGCAGGTAATAAATCGGCTATCGAAGGTGCGTTGGCAGAGCTAAAAGCTGCTCATGGTACCAGAGACCTTGCCGCAATTGATGCCGCTATGGAGAAAATAAACACGGCATGGCAGGCTGCATCGCAAGAGATTTATGCGGCCGGCGCTGCACCAACCGGCGAGCCGACAGCCAGCGCAGGCGGCGCAACCGGTGGCAGTAACAATGAAGATGTAACAGACGTAAACTACGAAGAAGTAAAATAAGTAGTTACGCATAGTATAACCACTAAAAACTCTCTTGGCAACAAGGGAGTTTTTTTATTGCCCACGCAGAAGAACCCTACCTGATGCTACATTTTTTTTACGCATCTGCTAATGATATTCATTAATAATGTAAGTTTGCAATAGTTACTATTGTTATTAAAAGGTTATTTATTCAATCAGGTAAACCTATAAATCAATTCAATGAAACACGAAAATTCAACCTCACGAAGAAAGTTTTTACAGCAAATTGGTGCAACCAGCTTAATGGCTGGCGCCACACCGTTTGCATCTTTAGCGAATCAGGAAAAAGCAGAAGAACGCATCTTAACCTATGACAAAAAGTTTACAGCCAACGACAAAGTAAGAATCGGCGTTATTGGCTTTGGTGTTCAGGGGCATTATGACTTAAATTCGGCACTTAAAGTTCCGGGTGTAGAATTAGCTGGTATTTGCGACCTGTATCCGGGCAGACTTGAAAATGCCAAAGAACTATATGGCAACGACCTTTTTACTACCAGAGATTACAGAGAGATTCTGGATAAAAAAGATATTGACGCCGTTTTAATCTGTACTACTGATATTTGGCATGCCCGCATTACTCAAGACGCATTGGCAAAAGGCAAGCACGTTTACTGCGAAAAACCTATGGTTTATAAAATCAGTGAGGGGTATCCGGTAATGGCTGCTGCCAAAAAATCGGGTAAAGTGGTGCAGATAGGTAGCCAGCGCGTAAGTAGTATTGGCCTGGCAAAAGCAAAAGAACTATTGGCTGCCGGAGAGATAGGTAAACTGAATATGGTTAATGCCGTATATGACAGGCAAAGCTCTATTGGTGCCTGGGAATATACAATTCCGAAAGATGCCAGTGCTGAAACTACCGACTGGGATAAGTTTATATCAGTTACCGGAAAGAAAATACCTTTCGATGCCAAAAAGTTTTTCTGGTGGAGAGCCTTTAAAGAAGTAGGTACCGGTGTGGCAGGAGACCTGTTCATTCACCTGTTGAGTGGCACGCACTTTATGACCAATTCTAAAGGACCTGAAACCATAGTAAGTACGGGTCAATTCAGTTATTGGAAAGACGGCCGCGATTTACCCGATGTGATGTCTGGTGTTATGCAGTATCCTGATACCGCCGAGCATGCCGCTTTCCAGTTAACACTTCAGGTAAACTTTATAAGTGGAACAGGCGGACAGGAAGTAACGCGCCTGATTGGCTCAGAAGGAATAATTGATGTACAGGGCAATAACATTACTGTAAAACGCAGCATTATGCCAGAGGCCCCGGGCTTTGGCGGTTATGATTCACTTTTCACATTCTCAAAAAGCATGCGCGAAGAAATGCAGAAAGACTATGATGCCAAATGGACTCCGGAACAAAGAAAGAAAAGAACAAAACCTGAAATCGTTTTCAGACCACCGGCTGGCTATAATGAACACGTAGATCACTTCACCAATTTCTTTGATGCCATCAGAACAGGGAAACCTGTAGTTGAAGATGCCGAATTCGGCTTCAGAGCTGCCGCTCCTGCCCTGGCTTGTAACGAAAGCTACCTGAGCAAGAAAATTATAAAATGGGACCCCGTTGCCATGAAACTTGTAAAATAAATTTCAGGCATTATAAACACAACAAAGGCTGCCCCAAAAGAGCAGCCTTTGTTGTGTTTATCTTTATTAAAAATTAATCGGCCTTTGTGAAATGCGACGTACGGCCAATGATAGAAATACCTATAAAACCCCTCACATCAAGCCTGGTTGGGCTTGCCAGGGTAAGTTTACACGAATACGTCTTGCCGTTTTTAGGGTCATAAACTTCTCCGTCTTCCCAGGTTCCTTTGCCGGTTTGTTTAAAGTTCTTCAGGTTAACAAGGCCGATGATTGGTCTGCTTCTTAATTTTTCATCCGGATTCTGCTTGTCGGTACGGGGCTTACCGTTTTCTGTTGGATCCTGCAGCCAGACAATCTTACCAAAAATTTTATCTCCCTGTTTAAAAAACTGAATCTTGCCGCTCTTTTCTTCATTATACCAGGTACCCTGTGTAATGTCTTGCGCAAAAGCCAGTTTTGAAATGAAAAGTAAAGTAAAAATTAAAGATAGTTTTTTCATGTTTTCTTAAAATGTTACTTAGTTTCAGAAAGTAATGATTGATTGAATTGGTTAATAGTCAGATAAATAATGAGGGTGGTTAACATACCCACCAATGCCCCGGCTAGCAAATCAGTAGGATAATGTACTCCAACATATATACGACTATAAGATACTAAAATTGCCCACGGAATAAGAAAATATTTCCATTTGATGTTCTTCGGGCAAATCAGGATAAACGCCAGCATCAACGCAAAACTATTGGCAGCGTGGCTGGACGCAAAACCATATTGCCCACCGCAACCACCAACTACATGCACCAGATGCCCGATGGTGGGGTCATGGCAGGGCCTGAAACGCGCAAAATAAGGCTTCATAAGCCCTGAAGTTATCCGGTCCGACAAACCCACTGCTGCCAGTATAAAAACCAGCTTATAAAAGGCATTATGCCTTAGTCTGGTAAACAGGTAAAAGATAATAAAAACATAAAGCGGTATCCAGGTCAGCCGGTGCGTTACGGCAAACATAATGGAGTCCCAGAATGGGCTATGAAATCCATTCAGCCATAAAAACCAGCCGTATTCAGCATTCCTGATTGTTTCAATCATATCAATTAAAGCCTAAAACATTGCGTACGTCTTGTATGGTTTTTCTGGCAATTTCACCCGCTTTTTCTTCTCCGGCTTTCAGTTTCTTTTCCAGGGCTTCTTTGTCATCCATATAAAAATTAAACAATTCTCTTTCTTTCTCAAATCGCTTCATAATCAGTTCATACAATGCCTGCTTGGCATGGCCATAGCCATAACCGCCGTTCAGATAATTCTGGCGCATGGTTTCTACTTCAGTTTCGCTGGCTATTAAAGAATACAGTTTGAAAGTAATATCTGTCTCAGGATTCTTAGGTTCTTCCAGCGGAGTACTATCTGATAATATTGATTTGATAGATTTCAGCAATTGCTTCTCCGGTAAAAAAATATCAATGTAATTGTTATAAGACTTACTCATTTTTGAACCGTCGGTACCGGGTATCACCATTACAGTTTCATCAATCAATGGCTCTGGTAGTGTTAAAATCTCACCGAAAGTGCGATTAAATGCCGCAGCAATATCTTTTGACATCTCAAGGTGCTGTTTCTGGTCTTTACCAACAGGCACAAAATTGGCATGATACAGCACGATATCGGCCGCTTGCAGCACAGGGTAAGTAAAAAGCCCGGCGTTTACATCAGACAGCCTGTCTGATTTATCTTTGAAAGAATGCGCATTAGCCAGCATCGGGTAAGGTGTCTGGCAACACAAGTACCACATAAGTTCAGTATGGTATCCGGCCAGACGCGACTGACGGTAGAAAAAGTTTTTATCGGCATCAAAACCACAGGCAAGCCATGCCGAAGCCACAGCACGTGTATTGTCGGCAAGCGTTTGCGGGCTTTTCACGGTTGTCATAGAGTGAAGGTCGGCAATGAAAAGAAAAGATTCAGTGCCGGTTTTTTTAGATTGCTCAATTGCAGGTAAAATAGCCCCAAGAATATTACCCAGATGCGGACGGCCACTTGCTTGAATACCTGTCAGAATTCTTGTCATGATTTTATTATAATAGTTTCAATAATTACACCTAATTTGGGGCAAAAATAGACAATTTACCAATGCCTAATCAACATACACTTCAATTTTTAAAAAATCTGGAAGAAAACAATAACCGCGAGTGGTTTCAGGCAAACAGGAAAGATTATGAAATAGCCAAACAAGAGTTTGAACAATTCTGCCAGGAGGTACTCAATGATTTATGTGCGTTTCAGGAAGATTTATTAAACACCAAAGTAAAAGATTGTATATTCAGAATTAACCGTGACATCCGTTTTTCAAAAGATAAGTCGCCTTATAAAAACCACTTTTCTGCGGCCTTTGGCCCCGGTGGCAGGAATTCGGGCCGGATTGATTTCTATCTGCAGGTTGAAAGCGGCAACCGGTCTTTATTGGGTGGAGGCATGTGGGAACCAACGCCGGCACATCTGGCAAGTTTCAGACAAGAGATTGACTATAACCCCGAACACCTGAAAGGCATAATATTTGATGAAACTTTCAAAAGCTATTACAACCAGGTGTCCGCCCAAAAAGTAAAACTTGTACCCAAAGGCTATTCAGCCAATCACCCCGATATTGAGTTACTGAAGTGCAAAACGCTGTTTTATAATCATCAATATCCTGACACCGAAGTTTTCAGCCCCAACTTTGCAAAAGAGGTAGTCAATGGCTGTTTTATACTAAAACCCTACCTCGACTACCTGAACGAACTTTTCTATAATAAAGCCTAGTCAATACTTGCCAGTATTACTTCGCAGGCATGCTTAATTTCGTGTTCGTTAATAATTAAAGGTGGCGCTATGCGCATGGAGTTGTCGCAATACAAAAACCAGTCGGTTATTACACCCTTGCTGATGGCTCTGTCTATAATTGGTTTCAGCACATCAAAGCTTTCAAATTCAACAGCCATCATCAGGCCTTTGTTTCTTATTTCTTTTATTTTAGGGTGAACCAGGTACTGCCTGAAAAGCCCGGCTTTCTTTTCTACGTCAGCCAGCAGGTTCTCGCCAAAAATCGTATTCAATGTGGCTAATGATGCCGCACAGCTTACCGGATGCCCCCCAAATGTGGTAATATGCCCCAATATAGGGTTATCTTTAAAAACGCCCATTATCTGGTGCGGAGCAATAAACGCACCAATGGGCATACCACCGCCCATACCCTTGGCACATAGCAAAACATCAGGCACCACCCCGTATTGCTGAAACGCCCAGAAAGACCCGGTTCTTCCAAAGCCAGACTGTACCTCATCAAAAATCAGCAGAGTACCGGTTTCGGTGCATCGGTCCCTTAATTGCCTTATATAGCCTTCTTCTGCCGGGCAAACGCCAGACTCCCCCCCTACCGGTTCAAAAAACACAGCGGCTGTCTGGTTGGTTATTTTTTCAAGGTCTGCAAACAGGTTTCTTTCAATCTTGCTGATGGACGGCAGCAAAGGCCTGAAATTGGTTTTGAAATGCTCATCACCCAACGACAAAGCCCCCTGCGTAGAACCATGATAAGATTTATGGCATGAAATAATTTCTGGCCTGCCTGTAAATCGTTTTGCCAGTTTCATGGCGCCCTCTACCGCCTCGGTTCCTGAATTGGTAAAGTAAACGTTATCCAGCGCATTGCCGCCAGGCGTTTTAAAAGCCTCCAGTGTTTTTACTAATGCCTGTGCCAATAATGCCTGTGGTTGTTGCACGTATTCGCCGTAAACCATCAGGTGCATGTATTTATCTACCTGGTCTTTAATGGCCTTCACCACATTGGGGTGCCTGTGGCCAACATTACTTACCCCAATGCCCGATATCAGGTCTATATATTGTTCGCCATTTTTGCCATACAGATAAACGCCTTCTGCGCTCTCTATTTCGAGTGCCAGCGGGAAGGCGGACGTCTGCGCTATATTCTGCAAAAATATTTCTCTGTGATTCATCTGATTCGTTGCTGATTATGATGCAAATTTGATACAAAAAAAACTCGCAAGCAAAGCTCGCGAGTTTTACGTACTAACCTATTATTTATGAGTAGATATTTACTCCATCATTTAAAATCTTTATGCTTTCATGGCTTACAGCTTATTATACTAAAAGCTGTACCTGCACTTTTGATTAATGCAAAAAAAGTATTTAACTTTTAACTGGCATTTATCCTCATAATCCCACAGCATAAAGGGCAATCCAATATCATGTTTTCAATTACAGAGACGAATCTCTGACTGAAAAGGATGCACAATATTAATCATAACTAGAGGTGTTCTAAAATACTATCGACAAACTACCTGATTTTTGCGACATTTATTTACCTCCAATCCGACGCATTAATTCTTCGGAGAACTGCTCACTGACAGGTATCTGGTGCGTACCAATACTGATTTTTAAATTACGGATGGATTCAATCTTGTTGAGCGATACGATGAAAGATTTATGAACCCGCATAAACGGCAGTGTAGAAAGCTTTTCTTCTATGCCTTTCATGGTCATGCGGGTAATGACCGGGCGGCTTTGTGTAGCCAGAAATATCTTGATGTAGTCTTTTAGTCCTTCTATATAAAGAATATCGTTGTAGCGGATTTTAACGAGCGAGTACTCTGCATTTACAAAAAAATGCTCTTCAATAGTAACCGGCGACGGGGCCTGCTGGCTAACCGTTTTTAGTTGATACAACTCATGGGCACGGTTGCAGGCTTTCAGGAATCTTTCAAAAGAAACAGGTTTAAGCAGATAATCTATTACGTTCAGCTCAAAGCCTTCCAGTGCAAATTGTTCATAAGCCGTTATGAAAATAACCATAGGGTTGGTTACCAGGCTTTTCAAAAACTGCACACCAGTAATACCCGGCATTTGTATATCTAAGAAGAGTAAATCTATCTGGCGCGACTCTGCCTTTTCTTTCTGAATTAACTGTATGGCTTCAAAAGCATTTCTGCAACGCCCCACTAGCTCCAGATACGGCACTTGTCTTATGTTATCTTCCAGCAGGTCTAAAGCTAAGGGTTCGTCATCAATGGCTATACAACGCATATTCTAAATTTTTTTATTGATAATAAAAACTTAAGCCTATAGCGTAAGTTTTCTTTAATTTGGGTACAAACCTAAACAATTTAAGCCTGAAATTTATATGCTTTTAATTTCATAGGCTATATTTCGGGCTGTTTGTCTTAAATTCAATTTTAGCTCAGTTGTGTAAAAATTCTCTTTTTCTTCAACCTTTAGGGTGTGCTGTTCTGGGTATAGCAGCTCAAGCCTTCGTCTTACATTGGTAAGCCCAATGCCAGAAGCGCCATCTTTCACTTCCTGAATATCAGTATTAAACTTATTGGTAACTTTAAAGAACAACTGGTTATCAGCGGTTTTTAGCTCAACTCTGATAAATGGTTTTTCGATCATGCCTACGCCGTGCTTAAACGCATTTTCTACAAAAGGTACCAGCAGCATAGGCTCAATATTCTGGCTTAAAGAAATAGTATTGACATTGAAATCAATATCAATATAATCGCCAAATCTAAGTTTTTGCAAGTCAATATAGTTCTGAAGGTATTTTATCTCGTTTTCCAGCGATATCTGCTTATCGTCTTTTTCATAGAGCATATAACGCAGCAGGTCAGACATTTTAAGTAATACAGGCTCTACCAGGTTGGATTTCTTTCTGTTTAAAGCCACCAGGCTATTTAACAGGTTGAACATGAAGTGGGGCGATATCTGAGACCGCAGAAACGAAAGCTCCGATTTCAGGCGTTCAGTCTCATTGTCTCGCCTGATGCTTTGTTGTTTCTGGTAATCGGTAAAGAAACTGTACGAAGCACTAATGCCAAATATGTAAAGATATTGTATAAAACTGTTTACAAAAAATAAGGTTTGATTAACATCATACCCTACAAACCGGGTTCTGGCTAGGTATCTGCCCACTAACAAAGCAGCTATTACCAGAAACAGAAAAATAAAGTACCGTATAGGCTTTTGCTTATATACTTTCGGAAAAAGATACTCTGAATGAAAATAAAAAAGAACCACAGAAGACAGTGACACGTAAGCCCAGTAATAATAGTTAATGTAAGGGTTAACCTGTGGTCTGGACGTATCGCGCTGTAATGCATTTATCTGTGGCAATGCTGCATAACCCAGCCATAGAATAACATGAAAAAATACAAGCAAATATTTATTATTAAACATTTGCTTCAGTCCTCGACCTTTAAAAATGCGAAAACCTCGTCTGTATATATATCCGTTTTTTAACATTTGCGCCGGTTTATACAACAATTTAGAACTATTAAATGGAATTAATTTCGATTTAAGATAAAGCCGTAAGTAAGCAAGACCATCATTATAATTGTATAGACTTGCCTGCAATGGTTTATTTGTTTTCAGGGTATGCGAGCCGTTTTTCAAAAAAAACTTCAAAACTACCTGTTTTTCTCGACTTTTTGGGTGCATAACGCGCTCCCAAGCCAAGGGTCGTTAGTCTTTATCTTCTACCCTGAGCGACAGTAAACCAGCCAGTATCATAGACGCGCCTCCGAGCACAATTGTATACATGGTATTGGCATGAAATACCTTCATGGTAAAGAAGCCCAGAATAGTTGCCGCCACAATTTGGGGTATAACAATAAAAAAATTGAAAACACCCATATAATAACCCATTTTGTTGGCTGGCAATGACCCTGAAAGGATGGCATAAGGCATAGACAAAATACTTGCCCAGGCAATGCCTACCATACCCATAGAAACCACAATCAGGTTTGGATTTGTAATAAAAGAAATTGAAATTAGCCCCAGCCCACCAATAATCAGGCATATCATGTGGGTTATTTTTCTATTGGTTCGTGCCGCAATAAGCGGAATAATGAAAGCAAACAACGCCGCAATGCCATTACGAACACTTGAGCATACATTCAGCCAGTCGGCGCCATCGTTATATTGCTGCCTTACGCGTTGCAATTCAGCAATTTCGCTGGCAGATAACTGATTTTCTTTATTGGCTTCAAAATAATTGGCAAGGTTAACCGAAATAACAACCGGGTTTTCGCTGGCTCTGTATTCTCTTATTTCGTTAATATCAGCCTGTAATGACCTGTACGTTTTTGTTTCTTTGCTGCTTAACTGTGCCGACTGTAATTTTTGTTGAAGTAAAACCTCCATTTTATCTACCAGGGCTTTGTCTACGGCCATGTTATACTGTGTGCTGGTAATGGCATTTGTACTGTATATCCACATCGCAAAAAGGCCAAACCATGTAAAAAACTGCACAAAAGCCAGTTGGGTCATGGTTTTGGGCATTTTAAAAATACCCAAAAAGGTTTCCTGAAAACCATGCCTGAACCCTTTACTTTTGGCCTCTTTCTTAAATTCTTCTATACTTTCGGGCGGAAACTCATCGGTTGTAAAAACGGTGTAGAAAACAGCAATAAGAAAAGCCAGGCCACCGATATAAAAACTATATTTAACCGAATCGGGGATTTCTCCGGCCGGTGCAGTATTGCTGAAATGAAACCAGTTGGTGAAAATCCAGGGTAAGAGGGCTGCAATTACCGACCCAACACCTATGAAAAAGCTCTGCATAGCAAAACCGGTGGTGCGTTGTCTGGCACTGAGTTTGTCGCCCACAAAAGCCCTGAAGGGCTCCATTGAGATATTAATTGAGGCATCCAGTATCCAGAGCATCCCGCCGGCAATCCATAAAACCGGAGAATTGGGCATTACAAACAAAGCCATTGCAGCCAGAATGGCGCCAATGAAGAAAAAAGGTCGGCGGCGGCCCCAGTAAGGGTGCCAGGTTCTGTCGCTCAGATACCCGATTATAGGCTGAACTATCAGCCCTGTAACAGGCGCGGCAATCCAAAGCAATGGTATCTCGTCTTTATTGGCTCCGAGGGTTTCAAAAATACGACTCACGTTTGAGTTCTGAAGCTCGAATCCGAACTGGATACCGAAAAAGCCAAAACTCATGTTCCATATTTGCCAGAACGATAGTTGCGGCTTGTCTTTGTTGACAGTCGTTGCCATTGTTAGTTTAGGGTTGGTAGGTATTTTACGCTTGTTTTTACTATGTAATCTCAAAAATCAGGAAACTGTTTTTTTCAATTTCAACATCAATTTTATACGGCACCAAATTTTGCAATACCTGGTCGTTACCAAAAAGGCCCGTAAAAGTGCAGTGGCTGTTGGTATCTATCTGCATCATTTCTAAAGCGCCCTGTGGGATATTGACTGACGTTGAATATGAATTTTCCAAGTCAAAGTTGCAAATAAACAATAATTTTTGTTTATCTGTAAATCTTAGGTAACTAAATATTTTATTGTCGTTATAGTTGCGCGACAGCCCACCGCAGTTTACGTACTGCAAATCATAAAAATGCCCGTATTTTACTGCATCGCTTTCATTGACAAACTTCAGCAGGTTGGCATAAAACTGTCTTATCTTCTTTTGGTCGGCTGTAAGGCTGCCCCCATCATACTTATGATTATTAACCCAGTTCTGAAACTCAGGCACGCCCCAGTAATCAAAAATTGTGGTTCGGCCGTCATCACCGCTGAATCCCTCCTGCCCTTGTGGGTTTACACCCAATTCCTGCCCGAAATACAACATAACCGGCCCTGTATGCAATGTTGCACTAACCAGCATGGCCGGGAAGGCCCTGCTGGCATTGCCGGCAAAAAATCTGGAGGCAATACGGTGTTCGTCATGGTTTTCAAGAAACCTCAGCATCCGGTTAGAAAAATGCCCCGATTCCTGCTGCCATACTCGGGTAATATCATTGGCATTTCCGTGTCCTTCTATTAATCTTCTCAGGCTGTCGTACAGCCCTACCTTGTCGTACAAATAATCAAATTTTCCCTCAAATATATATGACCCATAAGCCCCCGGATTATAGATTTCAGCAATGAAAATAACTTCAGGAAAATGCTGTTTTACTTCTGGTATTACCCAACCCCAAAACTCCTTCGGCACCATTTCTGCCATATCGCACCTGAAACCATCTATGCCTTTGGCTGCCCAGAAAAACAGTATCTCTCTCATTTTTAACCAGGTAGAGGGTATCGGGCTAAAATGCGTGGCTCTGTGGTTCAGGTAATCTACTCCATAGTTCAATTTTACGGTCTCAAACCAGTCATTAATACCCGGATTCGCCCAAAATACGTCATTGCCTGTAGCTTTTGCCGGATATTCATAATATGGCTCTGTTACCTCAACCGGAGGATGCACGTCAGCCGGAATAATTAGCGGTTGGTCTGGTATATAATAAAAGTTATTGTCGGCAGCAAAATGCAGGGTTTTATCGTCATCAAAGCCAAAATCAGCTACGCCGGCAGGTTTGGTGTCAGACAGATAATTGCGAGCCACATGGTTGGGTACAAAATCAATAATTACTTGCAGGCCGTTTTTATGTGTTCGCTCAATCAGGTTTTCAAACTCCTGCATACGGTTTTCAACATCTTCGGCCAGGTCTGGGTCAACATCATAATAATCTTTAATGGCATACGGCGACCCTGCTATTCCTTTTACAACCAGCGGATTATCTTTGGCTATGCCATAAGCCGTATAGTCAGTCATGGTAGCGTGTTCAATTATACCTGTAAACCAAACATGCGAAATGCCGAATTGCTTTAGTGCCTCAAGGGCTTTGGTGTTGATGTCATTAAATTTACCGCATCCGTTTTCAGACAGACTTCCATTGGTTTTGTTAGTTGTATTGGTGTTGCCAAACAAACGGGTGTATATCTGGTAAATAACAAGTTTGTCTGTGGCAGATTCTGGAACTTCTTTCAATTGGGTCATTGGTTAACTGATTGTGCCGAACACCACACTAATGGTTTAGCAGAGATGCTCATTTTAATTTGCAAATATTCAATTTAATGTGTTTTCAAATCTAAGGAGTATTTTTTTATGAAAAAACCATTGTTTATGTTATTTTGCCGTACGAACGAAACAATTAACCTATGAAATCAGTACTTAAACCTATTATCCTTATTTTCATTCAATGGTTGTTATTTTATACGGTATATGCCCAAAAGCCGGAAATACAACGCATTAACCCCACTAACTGGTGGGTGGGCATGAAAAACCCCCAAGTGCAGCTTTTAATTTATGGAAAAAACATTGCCGGGCATTCCCTGACACTCCAGCCCTATGCCGGAGTAAAGATTACCAAAACCCATAAGGTAGAAAACCCCAATTACCTGTTTGTTGATTTACTGATAGCCCCCCAGACAAAACCGGGTAACCTGACCTTCCGAATAGGCTCCGGTGCTAATACCATACGCATAAACTATGAGCTAAAAAAACGTACTGCCAGGCCACAGACCATCACACAGGCCGATGCTATTTATCTGTTAATGCCTGACAGGTTCTCGAACGGTGATGAAAGCAACGATAAGTTTGCCGACATGATAGACACCAGTGCCAACCGTAAGAACCCCTGGCTAAGGCACGGGGGAGATTTGCAGGGTGTTATTAACCACCTGGATTATTTTAAAGAACTAGGTGTTACTACCCTGTGGCTAACCCCCGTGGTAGAGAATAACCAGCCAGTTACCAACGAGGGCGGTAGTATGCGCAGTGCGTATCATGGCTATGGTTTTACTGACCATTATCATGTAGATAAACGCCTGGGCGGTAATGAAACCTACCTTCAAATGATTGAAGCAGCTCATAAAAAAGGCTTAAAAATAGTGCAGGACGCCGTTTATAATCATGTCGGTATTAACCATTGGTTTCTGAAAGACATACCTGCAAAAGACTGGCTTAATCAATGGGATACCTACACCAATACTTCTTATAAAGACCAGCCTATTTTTGATGTTCATGGGTCGGTGTATGATAAATCTGTTACTTCTAATGGCTGGTTTGTGCCTTTTCTGCCAGATTTAAACCAGCGGAACCCTTACGTAGCAAATTTCCTGATTCAGCATGCGCTCTGGACCATTGAGTATTTTAGTATTGACGGCTGGCGGATTGATACCTACATTTACAACGATCTGCCTTTTATGAACCGCTGCAACAAGGCGATTCTTGACGAACACCCGGATATGTTGCTTTTTGGTGAATCTGCGGTTGGTACTGTAGTGAGTCAGGCGTATTTTACCAAAAACAATTTTAATATTCCGTTTAAATGCAACCTGCCGTCTAGTTGCGACTTTCAGGTGCAGAATGCCATCAATACCGCTTTAAATGAAAGGTTTGGTTGGAACGAAGGCGTCAATCGTTTGTATCAGGTTCTGGCTCAGGACCTCGTCTACCAACACCCTGAACGTCTGGTGCCTTTTGTAGAAAACCACGACAGCGACCGTTTCTTTTCAATCATAGGCGAAGACCTCAACAAATATAAAATGGGGCTAACGTGGTTATATACCATCAGGGGGATTCCGCAGTTGTATTATGGAACAGAAATACTCATGAAAAACTTCAAAAACCCAACCGATGCAGAAGTGCGCAGGGATTTTCCGGGTGGGTGGAAAGATGATACCGAAAATAAATTTTTGGCATCTGGCAGAAGCCCTAAAGAAAATGAGGCATTTGAATGGAATAAAAGATTATTGAATTACCGCAAAAACTCAGCCGCCCTTACCCGTGGAAAAATGATGCAGTTTTTACCTTTTGACGGCGTTTACGTATATTTCAGATACACAGATAGCCAAAAAGTAATGGTAATCAGTAATACTAATGCCGCAGAGAAGGAAATAAAAACCCGGCCTTTTGTAGAAATATTGAAAACCGGGAGTTCGGCCAGAAATGTAATGACTGATGAAATACTTACAGACCTGACATCGATAAAAATTGCCCCTATGACAGCCCTTGTGCTAGAAATAAACCATTGACGTTCGATAAGTTTTTCTGACATTTTATTAAAGGCAGAACAGCTAATTTAAAACTATTCCTTATTTTGCAGTTCAGCACTTTTTGTGTGGTATTTTAACAACATAAAAGCATGATAAAAGCGTTTTTGTTTGATTTAGACGGAGTTATTGTAGATACCGCCATTTACCATTATCAGGCATGGCGCCAGATGGCCAACAACCTGGGTTTTGATATTACTGAAGAATTTAACGAAAAACTGAAAGGCATCAGCCGGATGGAATCGCTGGATATTATTTTGCAACATGGCCATTTGCAATTGAGCGAAGAAAGAAAAAACGAACTTGCCTCACTTAAAAACGAAAAATACCTGCAACTGGTGAGTAAAATGACGCCCGCCGATATTCTGACGGGTGTTACCGATTTTTTTACGCAATTAAAGAAAAACAATATTAAAACCGCTTTGGGTTCGGTAAGTAAAAATGCAGGTTTGATTCTGGAGCGCATCGGGATGCTTAATGATTTTGATGCCATTATAGACGGCAACAAAATTGCCAAGGGTAAACCAGACCCCGAGGTGTTTCTGAAAGGCGCAGAAGAACTGGGGGTATCCCCCGCCGAATGTCTGGTCTTTGAAGACGCAGTAGCAGGTGTTGAAGCCGCAAAAGCCGGCGGCATGAAAGCCGTGGGAATAGGCAAAAAAGAGGTTTTAACAAAAGCCGATATAGTAGTTGAAAATCTGGCTGGAGTGGATATCCGGATGCTTATCGATGATCTGAACAGATAATATCAGCCTACCTAGCTGATATGTAATTAAAGTATAATACTTGCAATACTTTTTATAAGTGTATTTGCCCTGCCAGCCATTGAAAAGATTTGTGCCCTCAGTCAAGTACCTTGAATGACCATAAGTAAAAAAGGCTAGTAACCCATTTAGAGTAGATAAATTATAAAATCAGGCGCTGGTGCGCTTACTAAACCTATGAAAAACTACATTGTCCATAACGATTGGTGCATTATTGAAGATGGTTTTCATCCAGAATTTAACGAAATAACTGAAAGCCTCATGAGCCTCGGGAATGGCCGTATGGGCGGCAGAGGCAATTTTGAAGAAAGGTACTCGGGTAAAACCCTGCAGGGAAACTACGTGGCCGGGGTCTGGTATCCTGACAAAACACGTGTAGGCTGGTGGAAAAACGGGTACCCTAATTATTTTGCCAAAGTTCTGAACGCCTGCAACTGGACAGGCATAGACCTGGATATAGATGGCGAAGTGCTAGACCTTGCCAGATGTGAGGTACGTGAGTTCAGAAGGATACTCAATATGCAGGAAGGCACCTTGGAGCGGTCGTTCATTGCCGATTTTCCGTCCGGTAAATCAGTAAAAATAAATGCAGTACGTTTCTGTAGCCTGGAAGATGATGAGGCCGGGGCCATCAGGTATTCTATTACCCCTCTCAACTTTTCTGCTTACGGCAAACTGACTATTTCGCTCGATGGCGACATTTATAATAAAGATTCAAACCACGGCGAACAATTCTGGAACGAAATAAGTAAAGAAACAGGCCACGGAGAAGGATATCTGACACTGGAAACCAAACAATCAAAATGGGACACAGTGCCTGTTTTTCAGGTTTGCACCGGTATGAAATTTGATTTCTGCCAGAGCGGAAAGCTGGTTGATTTGCAAACACTGCCCATCAAAAAAGAAAAATATGTTGCCAACGAGGTAAAAGTATTTTTTAAGCTGAACGAAGAAACACTTATATGCAAGTTTGCGGTAAATCTATCATCTGAAAACTACGCCGTAGAAAACCTGAATGCCGAGGCCAAAAAGTATCTGGACAGAATTTCTAAAAAAGGATTTTCTCAGATGCTTGAAGAACAAAAACTAGCCTGGAAAAAGAAATGGGAGCATAACGATATCCAGATTGCCGGTGATGTAGCCGCCCAACAGGGTATCAGGTTTAATATTTTCCATTTACAGCAAACGTATACAGGGCAGGATGCCAGACTGAACATTGGCCCCAAAGGCTTTACCGGCGAAAAATACGGCGGCTCTACCTATTGGGATACCGAGGCTTATTGCCTGCCTTTTTATCTGGCCACCTCAGAGCAGATGGTTGCCCGTAATCTACTGGTCTACCGGCATAAACACCTCAAAAAAGCCATTGAAAATGCCGAAAAACTCGGCTTTACAAATGGAGCAGCCCTGTACCCAATGGTAACCATGAATGGCGAAGAATGCCATAACGAGTGGGAAATCACCTTTGAAGAAATACATCGTAACGGCGCTATAGCTTATGCCATTTATGACTACATAAACTACACAGGCGATAAAAACTACCTGACAGAATACGGGCTTGAAGTACTGATTGGCATAGCCAGATTCTGGTCTCAGCGCATAAACTGGTCTGGTGCGCTGCAAAAATATGTAATGCTGGGTGTAACAGGGCCCAATGAATACGAAAACAACGTCAATAACAACTGGTACACCAATTATATTGCTGTCTGGTGTCTCAAATATACCCTGGAAGCCATAGAAATCGTGAGGGCCTCCGAGACTACTTATTCAGCTTTGGTAGAATTGACAGCCTTTGATGAAGAAGTTGAAACCGCCCGCTGGAAAGATATTATTGAGAAAATGCACTTCCCGTATGATGCCGGACGACAGGTTTACCTGCAACAGGATGGTTTTCTTGACAAAGAATTACTGACTGTGCATGATATTGCACAGCACAGGCCAATAAATCAGAAATGGTCGTGGGACAGAATCCTGCGTTCCTGTTTTATAAAACAGGCAGATGTGCTGCAGGGTCTGTACTTCTTTGAAGATGATTTTTCTGTTGATGAAATTGAAAGAAATTTTGATTTCTACGAACCAATGACAGTTCATGAGTCTTCACTTTCGCCTTGCGTGCATGTTATTCTGGCAGCCAAACTGGGTAAAAAAGAAAAAGCCTATGAAATGTACGTAAGAACAGCCCGCCTTGACCTGGATGATTACAATAACGACACCGAAGACGGCCTTCATATTACCTCAATGGCCGGTACCTGGATGTCGGTCGTAAAAGGTTTTGGTGGTATGCGCGTAAAAGATGGTATGCTTTCGTTCAGTCCGTTTTTACCTGAGCAATGGCAAAGTTTTTCATTTATTATAGGTTTCCGCCAGAATTCGCTTAAAGTATCTATCTACCCCGGGCAAATTGCCATCGAAAACCTATCAGAAACCGCCATCAACGTTTTGGTGAATGGTAGTATAGTAAGCATCAACGGTTCTGAGACTGTAGAACTGGCCCATTAAAATATGAAGTAATGTTGACCAACACGGGCAATCCATAAAAACGAGGCTGTCCAAAAAGGGGCAGCTTCTTTTTTTGGTTTAGATCGAAAGGATTCGGGTTTTACTAAGCGGCGTAGCGATATTTTATCTGGTAAGATTCAAAAAGTACATAAATAGCCTTATTTTGAGCGGTAGGTACTGAATTTTGTTGATTTTCTTGTTCAGACAGGCGTTTTGATGCCCACTTTCTCAGATTATGCCCGATAGCCATCAGGCCAAACTCAATACCTACCTTCTGAAGACCCCTTAAAGTAAATCTTGAGAACTTGTTATTACTTTTCATCTGTCCGAAGACAGCTTC